>NZ_WPCD01000029.1:0-28509 GCF_009741955.1 Halogeometricum sp. CBA1124
TCCGTCGCTCTCCGCGTCGTTTCGACCGCCGCTGTCGCTCTCCCCGCCGTCACGGCGCGCTCCCCGCACCCGTCGCCACCCGCGCCGGACGCGACATCCGACCCGTCCGGCCAGCGAGAGGCCGAACCCGGCCGCGGTCCCGCCGACGACGCTCCCGGTGAGGAGTCGTCGCTCGTGGAACGGCACCGGGAGGTGGACGCCCGTGGGGTCGCTGTTCGCGTTCATCGCGGTCACCGCCCCGTCGTCGACTTCGAACGCGAGCACGTCGCGTCCGTCGACCGCTCGGTACACGTAGGGCTCGGTTTCGACCCACTCGCGGGCGTCGCCGCCGGCCGTCGTCGTGCGGAGTCGCCCGTCGCCCGCGGGTTCGACGGCGACGTGTGCGAGCACGTCGGCGACGTGCAGCGGACCGGCGTTCGGGAGGTTGGTGGGGCTGTACTCGCCGGCGACGGTCTCGGCGCGCGCCCGACCGCCCGGCTTCGCCGCTGGCGCGCGCGCCGGCGACGGCAGGAGGTCGAACGCCGCGAGTATCTCGTCGACGACCGCCGCGGGCGACTCGCCGGCTCTGGCGTTGTAGTTCACGAAGACGCCGACGCCGCGGTCGCGGGACAGCACGAGCCGACTGGCGAAGTCGACGGTCGCCCCCGAGTGGCCGACGAGTCCGGCGTCCGGACCGCCGTACTCGTGGAACCCGTACCGCCAGTTGGTGACCGCGGGGTGGCGCACGTGGTGTCTGTCGTGCATCGCCTCGACCGTCTCCGGGTTCAGGACTCGCCCCCCGTCGACCGCGCCGTCGCCGAGGTGGGCGCGGACGAACGCGGCCACGTCGCTCGCCGTCGCAGTCATCGACCCCGCGGGGCGCATGTTGACGAACGTCTCGTCGGCGGTGGTGAACCCCGTCCCGTCTCGCTCGTGTCCCGCCGCGGGGTCACCGGGGTGGTCCTCCGGGACCGGCTGTGCGAACGTGCTGTGGCTCATGTCCAGCGGCTCGAAAACTTCGGACTGGACGTACCCCTCGAATGTCGTCCCGTGGGCTTCGGCGACGACGTGACCCGCGAGCGCCGCCCCGTAGTTCGAGTAGCCCACCAGCGCTCCCGGCGGGCGCACGCGGTCCGGTCGCTCCTCGGCGAGCAGCGTCTCTAACGGAGCGAGGGCGTCCGGGTTCGCGACGATTCCAGGATCCAGCGCCGACGCGAAGCCGGCGGTGTGGGTGCCGAGGTGCCGGAGCGTCACCGGCTCGTCGTCCGTCTCCGGGACGGTGACCGCGGAGTCGTCGAGGTACGCGTTCACGTCCTCGTCCAGCGAGAGGACGCCGCGCTCGACGCCCTGCATGACCGCGGTCCACGTGATTAGCTTGCCGACCGACCCGATGCGGAACGGCGTCTCGTCGCCCCGGGCCGGAACTCCCGCCTCGACGTTCGCGGAGCCGTACCCCGCGACGAGGGAGGGCCCGCCCTCGACGACGACGGCGACGCTCGCGCCGGGCGTCGCGTCGCCGATTCGCCCGCGCATCCGCTCGTCCACGAACGCCGCGAGTTCGTCTCGACTCTCGAACGGGTCCGAACCGAGCGACTCGGCGTTCCGGCGGGCGACCCCCGTCGCTCGCGTCCGGTCGCTCGCGAGTCCCAGACCGGCGATGCCCGAAGCGCCGAGGGCGGCGAGAAACCCGCGCCTGGAGACGCTACTCACGGCCCACCTCCGTCGCCGGCGCCGGTGCGGCGTCGATTTCGACGACGAGGCCGAAGAACCGGTCCCGCACGCGCTCGATTTCGAGGCTCGTCTCCCGGACCGTCACTCGCGGCTCGTGGTTCAACCGGCAGCCGGTCTTCTCGTAGTGGGCGTCGGCGCGCCGGTCCTGAAGCCACGCGACGGGGCGGACGTCGCTGCGGCCGTGTTCGAGGAGCAGCACCCGACCGTCCGGTTTACAGACCCGCCCCATCTCTTCCAGCGCCGTTCGCGGTTCGGGGAACGTACAGGTGGAGAACGACGAGACGACGGTATCGAAGCTGTCGTCGTCGAAATCCAGCGCCTGTGCGTCCATCCGGCGGGCGGTGCCGTCCAGTCCGAGGCGGGCGAGTTCCTCGCGGGCGTGGCTGAGCACTCCGTCGCTGACGTCGACGCCGACGACGGCGTCCGCCGCGCGGAGGTAACGAAAGTTCCTGCCGGTGCCGCAGGCGACGTCCAGCACCCGGCCGTCGGCCCGCCCGAACTGCCGGCGGCGGTAGCGACCCGCGAACAAGCGGTCGAGTCGCCGCCACCGCGCCAGTCCGTCGGCCACCTCGTCGTACGCGTCGGCTATCTTCGCCGCCGACATCGAGTCTCGCTCGCTCGACTGCCGTCGCTCGGTGCCGTCTTCGTTCGTGCGATTCCGCCGGTCCGTCGGTCCGCGTGAGTTACTCGATTGCATCTCGACTCCGACCGAGATACGGCTCCGCGACGCCGATAAAATTATCGGAAATTTGATAATTTGTCGGGTTCGTTTCAAAACCGCAGTTGAGCGACTGGGACGGATTCGAGCGCCGTTCGCGCCGTTTCGGCGTCACTCCGCTGCGAGCGCAGCCGCTCGCTCAACGGCGATTTCGTAAGAAATCTGTCACGAACGCGGCAGGTCGCCGCTCTCGCGTCGCACGCGCTCGGTCCGCGTCACCGTCGCCGACGAGTCCAGTCGGAGCCGAACCGCGTCGTCGCCGCGACGCAGCACGGCTTCGTACGCCGGGGGGTCGTCGGCGACGCGTTCGGACGTCCAGCGCCCCTCGCGGACGTGTTCGTGGAACTCCCAGACGGCCTTCGTCGTCACGTCGACTCCCCGATCCCAGTGGAACGCAATCGACGCGGGGTGGTACGCCACGCTGTAGGTCAGCGGGCTGTTGTACTCCCGGAGGCACGCCGCGCAGTCGCTCTTCGCGAGGAAGGGGTCGGCGTCGGGCAACGGACTGTCCGGGAGGTGGACCACCTCCGTCGAGAGGTCGCCCCCGCACTCCGGACACAGTCCGCGGCGAATCTGCCGGTAGTCCTCGGCGCTCCGGAGCGTCACGCTCCGGACGAGGTCGTCCGCGTCCCGCCGTCTGACCTGCGCGGGCGTCACCGGGTGCCCCGCAACCTGCGTCTCACACGCGGTGCAGTCGACGCGGAAGAACTGGTGGTCGAGGCTCGCTTCGAGCGCCTCCGCCCCGCAGAAGACGCAGACGCCGGCGACCGGTTCGGGGCCGACCGACGCCGGTCGCTCGTAGTTCCCCGACAGGATGAACCGGACGATGCGCTCGCCGGCGTGCGACAGCGAGTAGCCGTCGTCGCCCTTCCGGAGGTACGTCCCGACGAGTTCGCCGAGGTGGTACGACAGCTTCGAGGTGTTCTCGACCGGCACGTGCTCGTATATCTCGGAGAACGCGAGTTCGGCCGGCCCCGACCCGACCCCCGCGAGTTCGTACTGCGCGACGGCGACGGCTCGGAGGATTTCGACGCGGGTCTCGTCGGCGAGGAGTCCGAAGACGTCCGCCGCCGAGCGCTCGTCTGTCATGATTCTCGGTGGCCGACATCACGCCCGCGTCGATATTGATCCCGGGCCGTCCGCGGGGCCGTCGCCGTCCGACGCGTCGTGGCGCGTCCGGACTCGTGGCCCGTCGACTCCGAGGGGACGGGTCCCAGACCGGCGTCCACCGCGGCGACGCCCGGACGGGCGGCGACCGACTACCGCGCGACGGCGGCGTCCCGACGCTCGGCGCGGATTCGCTCCGTCACGTCGGCCAGCAGGTCGCGGGGCACTCGGTCGGCCGGGTACGTCCGGCTGCTGCCGTCGACGAGGCCGATTCGGAGTTCGCCGTCCTCGTGGGTGACCGCCGCGAGACGGTCGTAGGGGAACTCGGTCGCGCCGTCGGCCACCGTCCAACTCGTGGTGAACAGGTCCACCTCGGCCCCCTCGTGGACCCGGAGTGCACGCTCTCCCACGGTCAGGTTCGTGAGTTCGTATCGCTTCGACGGGTCGAGGCCGGGGACGGAGCCGGTACCGGCGCGCAGCGAGTGAACCGTCGCGTCGCCGGGGGTGTCCGCCGCCGCGGCGCGTCTGGCTCGGGTCGCACCGGTTTCGAGCGCGTCCGCCGCGCGGCGGTTCACGGCTCGAACGCCGGCGGCCGCCAGCGCCGGTCCGCCGAGGAGGATAGCACCGCCGAGCCAGATGCGGTCGGCGGCGAGGAGGAAGTTGAGACCGAGCATGAGCGCCAGCACCACCGCCCACGGCCACTGCCAGCCGGCGGTCCACACCGGCCCGAACACGCCGACGTCCAGCGACCCCTCCTCGGCCATCGCGTCCCCCCCGCGGCGCTGCCGCGTCTGCCGTCTGCGACGCTCCCCCTCGCGCAGTCGTTGTCATCACGTCGTCCGACGGGCTCTGCCGGAATAAGTATTGTGAAAATCTATCAATATAGGTGTTCACCGAAGCGTTCGAATGCTCTCCCACAGCAGCGTTCGACGGCTGAGATAGCCGACAAAACACGCTTCTGGAGATATTAGAGTCGTCTAACCACGTCTACTCTTCCGACTGGGGACTAGCAGACCCAATTCGGTGCCGGATAGATGTGCATAAAAGGCACAATTTTATTCGACGGCGGGTCGAAGCACTAGACGTGATGGACCCGATAGTCATCGTCGGCGGGGACGCCGCCGGAATGAGTGCCGCGAGCAAGTTCAAGCGGGAGGCTCCCGACCGCGACGTCGTCGTGTTCGAACGCGGCGAGTGGGTCTCTTACGGGGCGTGCGGGCTGCCGTACTACGTGAAGGGGGACGTCGAGGAACTCGACGACCTGGTGTCGCTCACCGCCGCGGAGTTCGAAGAACGTGGTATCGACCTCCGGACCGGTCACGAAGTCGTCGCCATCGACACGGACGAACGGACGGTTCGCGTGGTCGGCCCCGACGGGGAGTTCACCCAGTCGTACGAGGACCTCCTCGTCGCGACGGGCGCGCGAGCGCTCGAACCGCCCATCGCGGGGACGGACCTCGACGGCGTGTTCACGCTCCACGAGATGGACGCGGCGGCGAGAATCAGAGCCTACCTCGGTCTCGACGCGCCCCCGGTTGACGACGGCGCGGGCGAGTCGGCCGGGTTCGACGATGTGAGCGAAGTGGACGCCGTCGCCGTCGTCGGCGGCGGCTACGTCGCGTCGAGATGGCCGAGGCGTTCGCCGAACACGGTATCACCGTCCACCTGTTCGAGATGCTCCCCCACACGCTCCGGCCGTTCGGTGCGGAGGCGGCGGCCGTGGTCGAGGAACACCTCGAAGACGAGGGGGTTCGCCTCCACCTGAACACCGCCGTCGAGGAACTCGCCGGCACCGAGTCGGTCACCGCCGTCGTGACCGAGGACGGCGAGGTGCCGGTCGACGCGGCCCTGCTCGGGGCCGGCGTGGCACCGAACGCCGAACTGGCCGAGCGCGCGGGCATCGAACTCGGTCCGACCGGCGCCGTCGCCACCGACGAGTTCGGTCGGACGAGCGCGGACCACGTGTACGCCGCCGGCGACGTGGCCGAGGCGCGCAACGTCGTCACCGACGAACCGGACTACGTCCCCCTCGCGCTGACGGCGAACCGGGCCGGCCGCGCCATCGGAGCGACGCTCGCCGGAGAGCCGACGCGAACGGGCGGGATAGCCGGGACGGCGGCGCTGAAAGCGTTCGACCTCGAAGTGGCGCGGACGGGTCTCGTGGACGAGGACGCCGCACGCGAGGCCGGGTTCGACCCCGTGTCGGTGACGGTCACCACCGGGTCGCGCGCCCACTACTACCCGGGGAGCCGTGAGATTCAGATAACCGCCGTCGGCGACGCGGAGAGCGGGCGACTCCTCGGCGCGAGCATGGTGGGCCGCGAGGGCGTCGCGAAGCGCATCGACACCGTCGCGACGGCACTTCACGCCCGCTTCACCGCCGAAGACGTGTCGATGCTCGACCTCTCGTACGCGCCGCCGTTCAGCCCCGTCTGGGACCCGGTGCTGACCGCGGCGAAGGTGCTGGACGGGAAGCTAGCCGACTGACCGCCGACCGACGGGCGAGCCGACGAGGCCGCCCGCAGCCGTCAGAATAGCACACTACAAACAATTCTACACTCGTGAGTGAGTCCCCCGAGACACTCCTTCTGGCGAGCTTGTACACGGCAAATATCCTAACGATGGGAGTGAATGACGGGTATCGGACTTCTCTGATTTGCGGCCGAGGCGCTTTTGGTATTGTTCTACCAAAACAATATTACTGGTAGCGACCGTATCTCCGTTCATGCGAATCGTATTTGCCACCGACCTGTCCGACGCGAACAAGGCGGCGATGGAGTCCAGAACCTGTCTGGAGTGTCTCGACAACATCGGCGTGACCGAGGTTCACCTGATAACGGTCGTTCCGGACAACGTCTCCAGTGGGCTGCCCGGGATGGACGTGGCGACGGACGCGCACAAGGCGCTCGGCGCTCAGCGGGAGGTGTTCGAGGAGGCCGGCTTCGACGTGGAGACGCACGTCGCGCGGGGGACGCCGCACCGACGCATCAACGGGCTCGCCGAACGCGTCCACGCCGACATGATCGTCGTCGGGTCGCGCGGGGAGTCGCCGCTCCGCAACCGACTCATCGGCGGCACCGTGCGGAACGTCGCGCGGACGGCCGTCAAACCGCTGCTCGTCGAGCGCATCGAGAAGACCGAGGAGGGCCACGCCGTCAAGAAGGAACACCTGTTCCAAGACGCGCTGTACGCGACCGACTTCTCGGAGAACGCCGACCGGGCGTCGACTTCTTCCCGGAGTTGACGGGTGCGACCGAACGGGCGTACCTGCTTCACGTTCGCGGGCGCGAACAACAGCGAGGCGACCTGACCGAGGAGGAGGCTCGGGACCGACTCGAGGCGATGGCCACCGAACTCCGCGACCGGATGGGCATCGACGTCGAGACGAACGTCCGTACCGGCGGCGTCCTCGACGAGATTCTCGCCGAGGAGCGACGCGTCGGCGCGACCACGACGCTCGTCGGCGCTCGGGGGACCAGCAGGCTCCGCCGACTCCTCCTCGGCGACACCGCCGAGTCCGTCGTGGCGCAGGGGAACAACAACGTCCTACTCGTACCGCCGGGGTCGGCCACGCCGCGGTAGCGTCGCGGTACGCCGCGGTCTGAGACGCCCCCTGACGGGGCCGCCGCCGACCGTCGACTCGCGACGAGTCGACCTGCCCCGCAGCCGGAACGTAACCTCTCCCTGATATTATTTCATAGTACAGCTAGAATATTGGGCTGCAGAGAAAGATTCGTTTCCGAATTAGACAATCTTAACAGGCGAAAGCGACAACTGTCCTCTGATGAAAGGGTCCAACAAGGACTGGTGGCCGAATCAGCTGAACGTGGAGATTCTCGACCAGAACGCCCGTCAGATCGACCCGATGGGCGAGGAGTTCGACTACGCGGAGGAGTTCGAGAAACTCGACTTCGAGGCCGTGAAGTCGGACATCGAAGACGTGTTGACGACGTCGCAGGACTGGTGGCCGGCCGACTACGGCCACTACGGTCCGCTGATCATCCGGATGGCGTGGCACAGCGCCGGGACGTACCGCACGACCGACGGCCGCGGCGGCGCGTCCGGTGGGACGCAGCGCTTCGCACCCCTCAACAGTTGGCCCGACAACGCGAACCTCGACAAGGCGCGCCGACTGCTCTGGCCCGTCAAGCAGAAGTACGGCCGCAAGCTCTCGTGGGCCGACCTGCTCGTCCTCGCCGGGAACGTCGCCTTAGAGTCGATGGGATTCGAGACGTTCGGCTTCGCCGGCGGCCGCGAGGACGCCTTCGCACCCGACGAGTCCGTCTGGTGGGGCCCCGAGAACGAGATGGAGGCGTCCGAACGCTTCAGTGACGACGGCGAACTGGAAGAACCGCTCGGCGCCACCGTGATGGGACTCATCTACGTGAACCCGGAGGGTCCGGACGGTCAGCCGGACCCCGAAGCGTCGGCGGAGAACATCCGAGAGTCGTTCGGCCGGATGGCCATGAACGACGAGGAGACGGCCGCACTCATCGCCGGCGGACACACGTTCGGGAAGGTCCACGGCGCGGACGACCCCGACTTCCTCGGTCCCGAACCCGAGGCGGCCCCCATCGAGGCGCAGGGCTTCGGCTGGGAGAGCGACCACGACTCCGGGAAAGGGGCCGACACGATTACGAGCGGCATCGAGGGACCGTGGACCAGTGCGCCGGTCAGCTGGGACATGGGCTACCTCGACAACCTGCTGGACTACGAGTGGGAACCCGAGAAGGGCCCCGGCGGCGCGTGGCAGTGGACGCCCAAGAACGAGGAGCTTCACGGCAGCGTGCCGGACGCGCACGACCCGTCGGAGAGCGTCGACCCCATGATGCTCACGACGGACATCGCCCTCAAGCGAGACCCGGAGTATCGCGAGGTAATCGAGCGCTTCCAGGACAACCCCCGCGAGTTCCAGGAGGCTCCTCGCGAGCGTGGTACAAACTCATCCACCGCGACATGGGCCCGCCGTCCCGGTTCCTCGGTCCGGAGGTTCCGGACGAAGAGATGCTGTGGCAGGACCCCATCCCGGACGCCGACTACGACCTGATCGGAGACGAGGCGGCCGCCGAACTCAAGGAGGAGATTCTCGACTCGGACCTGTCGGTCTCTCAGCTGGTCAAGACCGCGTGGGCGTCGGCGTCGACGTACCGCGACAGCGACAAACGCGGCGGCGCGAACGGGGCCCGCATCCGCCTCGAACCCCAGCGGAGCTGGGACGTGAACGAGCCGGACCAGCTCGAGACGGTCCTGAGCACGCTCGAGGAGATTCAGGAGGAGTTCAACGTCTCGCGCTCCGACGAGACGAGAGTCTCGCTCGCCGACCTCATCGTGCTGGGCGGTAACGCGGCCGTCGAGAAGGCGGCGCGGGACGCCGGCTACGACGTGACCGTGCCGTTCGAGCCCGGTCGGACGGACGCCTCCCAGGAGCAGACCGACGTCGAGTCCTTCGAGGCGCTCGAACCGGACGCGGACGGTTTCCGCAACTACGTCGGCGACGGCGTCGACCGACCGGCCGAGGAGTCGCTGGTCGACAAGGCGGAACTGCTCAACCTGACGGCACCCGAGATGACGGCGCTCGTCGGCGGCATGCGCGCGTTGAACGCCAACTACGACCAGTCCGACCTCGGCGTCTTCACCGACGAACCGGAGACGCTCACCAACGACTTCTTCGTGAACCTGCTCGACATGGACTACGAGTGGGAACCGGCCTCCGAGTCCAGAGAGGTGTTCGAGGCGCACGACCGCGAGACGGGCGACGTCGAGTGGAGAGGCTCCCGCGTGGACCTCATCTTCGGCTCGCACTCCCGGCTCCGCGCCATTGCGGAGGTCTACGGCAGCGCCGACGCCGAGGAGAAGTTCGTGCGCGACTTCGTCGACACGTGGGAGAAGGTCATGAAACTCGACCGCTTCGACCTCGAGTGAGCTGAGTCGCGAACCGGGGGTGAACTGTCCCCCGTGCCAGTTCTCGACCGAAGCGGCCACCGGTCCGATTCGGACGGTGACTCGGTTCGGTCGGTGTCCGTTTCTCTCTTCCTCTCTGCTGCTCTCGAATCGTCCGACGAGGTCCGCGGATTACTCGCGTTCACGCCCGTGGCCCGTCACCGTCCCGTCCCGTTCGGACCACCGATAGAACTAACGACGCGCGAGCGTTCGTCGGGTACGATACGAACGCATGGACGAGAACGATAGCCAAGTCCGCCCGGAGTCCGACGGCGCGACGAAACGACGTGTCGACGGCGCGCGACCGGTCGAGCGCTCTCGGACGCGAACCGACGGGGTTCTCCGCTCGCGAACCGACCGATGACCGGCGAAGCCCGTACGCCGGACGGCGACACCGGACCGCTCGACGGACTCACCGTCGTCGACGCCTCCCGCGTCCTCGTGGGGCCGTTCTGCACGATGCAACTCGGTGACCTCGGCGCGGACGCGTCAAAATAGAGCGCCCCGGGAGCGGCGACCAGACCCGCGGTTGGCGGCCGCCGTCGTACGGTGACTCCGAGGAGAGCGCCTACTACCTGAGTATCAACCGAAACAAGCGGTCGGTCACGCTCGACTTCTCGACCGACGCGGGGCGCGAGGTGTTTCGTGACCTCGTGAGCGAGGCCGACGTCCTCGTCGAGAACTTCCGCGTCGGGACGATGGAAGAGTGGGGACTCGACTACGAGGACCTCCGCGCGGAGAATCCCGAACTGGTCTACTGTTCGCTGTCCGGTTACGGTGAGTGGGGACCGCACAGAGACCGCCCCGCGTACGACATCATGATGCAGGCGGAAGGCGGTCTGATGAGCATCACCGGCGAAGCGGACGGCCCCCCCGTTCGAGTCGGCGTCGCCATCGCCGACATCGGGGCGGGGATGTACGCCACGCAAGCGATTCTCGCCGCCCTACTGCACCGCGAACTCGGTGACGGGACCGGACAGAAAGTCGACGTCAGCCTCCTCGACGGCCAAGTCGCGTGGACGAGCTACATGGCCTCGAACTACTTCGCGACGGGCACCCCGCCGGGGCGGATGGGAAGCAAACATCCGACTATCACGCCCTACCAGGCCTTCGAGACCCGCGACGATTACGTCGTCGTCGCCTGCGCATCCGAACACATCTGGCCGCGGTTCTGTGCCGCGTTCGACCTGCCGCACCTCGTGGACGACGAGCGCTTCGCGACGAACGCCGACCGCGTCGAGAACCGAGACGCCCTCGATTCGATCCTCGACGCGGAACTCGCGACGTACACGACCGACGAAGTCGTCTCGCGCTGTCGCGACCACGACGTTCCGGTCAGCCCCGTCAACGACATGGAAGACGTGTTTTCCCACCCACAGGTCGACGCTCGCCGCATGCACCAGACTGTCGAGCATCCCACGGCCGGCACCGTCGAGATGGCCGGGTGCCCCATGCACTTCTCGGAGACGCCGTCGTCGATTCGCCGCCATCCGCCGCTCCTCGGCGAACACACGGAGGAGGTCCTCCGGGAGTACGGGTACCGACCCGAGGACATCGAGCACCTGCGCGACGTGGGTGCCATCTGAGGTATCCGTACTCGCTCTCCGATTGAGACGGGACACGCTGTCCGGTCCGTCGAGTGACGTCTCGCTATGCGTCGTCTCTGGCGACGGGTTACTGATGTGTGCACTTCAGACGCGCTGAGAGTGGAGTAGAACCGAACGGACCCGACGGGCGTCACGCGAGCGTCAGCGAGCGTGACTACGTCGGGGAAATGAGCGAAGCGAACGGACCCGACGGGCTTTCGTTCGTTGGATGAACGAGGTCTAAATTTCATAGGAATACGGGACTGTACGGCGCAGTTCTAGCGTGGCCAGTCAACCGTATTTTTGGATTCATTTCGTTCACCAGACGAACGTTGTTCATTCCTTTTCCTCATATTTCCAACCTAGTGGATATATGTTCTACCGCTTCGTAGATTCGAGTATGCCCGACGAAACCCGGAACGACTCTCGCGCTTCGATGACCCGGGGTGAGCGAATCCGCGCCGCCGCTCGGACGCTCCGAACGCCTCGAACCGCGTCGTGGGTCGCGAACGAGACAGAAGCCTCCGTCAAGACGGCACAGAAGTACCTTGACCAGCTGGTCGAGGACAACGTCCTCCGGAAAATCGAGCAGGGTGACCAGACGCTCTACTGCGTCGACCAACTCATGGCGATCTATCGCGAGGTCGCGACACTCCAGCGGGAGCACAGCCGCGAAGAGCTGACGAGTGCCCTCGACTCGATGCGGAGCACAATCACGGACTGGAAGCGATCGTACGACGCCGAGACGCCGGGCGAACTTCGAGCCAGTATCGCCGACCTTGACGACGCCGACGAAGTCGAGGAGCGCCGGAAGGTCGCCAGCGAGTGGGAGCACCTCGACGACCGCATACCGATCGTTCGGGCGGCGCTCAACGAGTACGACTGGGCGACCGACCGAGACTCCATCTCCGCCTGACCAGATGGGGCTATCAGGAACTGTCGATAGCTCGGTCTACGAGGGGTTGAAAGATGTCTTGCAGCGAGACCCTGCGGTCACCTCGGTATCCTACGAACCGAACAGCATCGTCAAGAAATTCATCCAAGCACAAGTCGATCCGAATCGAGTCGTGCCGACGACTGGTCCAGAGTCACCGACACTCGACGTTGAGTGGCGCTTCGTTGGAGACGAGTCACAGTTTCGGATACATTACGGAGACCCAAACACAGGGTTCAACTGTGGGTGGCATCGTGACGACGATCATCCAGAACTGGGGGGACGTTCACTTCCAGTATTACCACCCGGTATCGGCTGAGACCAACCACAAGGCTGTGGAGTTCGAGAAGCAGATTCCGACGGAGATTCTGTGGACGGTTCTGGACAGATTGTTTCAAGAGCAGCTTCCGGAACTCACGATGGAATAGGTAGAGTTGGAAACGAACGAAATCTTCGGCAGTTCGTTCGTTGAATCGAAGAATGGATTTCTGGAGCCTCTTTGGGCTGAACGTGCGGCTTTAGAAGATGACCGACCCGACGGGAGTTCGGTCAACGGATGGACGAGTCGTTATTTCGAATGTCTCAGGCGCTCTGAAGCTTGCGTAAGACACCAGCATGGTTCGCCACGGAGCCAAACATTTGGTTCACTCGCTGAACGATGCTTATTCGCAGATACACTCGTGCTTTTTCGCGGACTGGTTCACGACGTACTCGTGTGTCTCCGACCCGAGTCCGTACATCCTCTCCGCACGCTCTCTGGCAGCGAGTCCATCCTGATAGTACGTCTTGGCTCGATGGTTTCGCCAGAGGTCCTGAAGATTTTCGGCGACGTGTTCCGAGAGTATGCCGCGTCTCGCCGCTTCGGTGTACACGCCCGGATGCGTTCCGGGCAGGTCTCGTGGTTCGACGCCACCTTCGAGCAGTTTGAACTCGACGACTCGCTCGACGGCGACGAACGACGCCTCGATGACCAAGGTGTAGAATCCCTGCTCCAGCAGTGCCTCTGCACCTGCGAGCATTCGGCACGACTTACGGAGTTGAAGCACGTCCGCCTCGTTCGTCTCCAAGCCATCCTCGACCTCGTCGGGTCGTCGGTCGAAGGCGGCCTGCACTTCGTCTACGAGCGTCTCGATTCGGTTGCTACTCACTACTCACCACCTCTGTTCGGATCTGTTGGAACTCGTCGCCGCCGTAGACGGTGACCCCTTCTCGGAATATCTCGCGTAGCTTCTCCCCTGCACGGCGAGCGCTCTCGCCGGACTCGACGAACGGTTCGACCGTGTATCGGTCGCCGTCGAATCGTTCCTCGCCCAGTTCGTTCGCTACGTCGGAGACGAGACGACGTGCGACGGTTCGGTCGCCGTCGACGAGGACGAACGCGTCGATGTCGCTCTTCCTGTCGGCTTCGCCGCGAGCGACGCTTCCGAACACGAGGACGCCGAGCAACTGGTCGACGTCGTCGGCGTCTCCGATTGCCGTCTCGATTCGTTCGACGAACGCCCGAATCGGAGCGTGGTACTCTGTCTGTTCGATGCCGAGTATCGGGTCGTCTTTCTGTAACTGCGCGGGATCGATAGCGACGTACTTTCGCTGCGCGGTTTCGCGTACCTGTACCACGCCGAGGTTTTCGAGAAACTCGACTGCTCGCCAGACCGTCGACCGACTATGGTCCGTGACGTCGGCGAGTTCTCTCAGCGTGAACTCCGACTCGTGGGCGTCGACGATGTGCCGCAACACCGCGTCGGCCGCACGGAGTCTGAACACTCTCGTATCGTCGCCGGGGGCGATTCGGAGGCAGACACTTATACCTTGTTTCGTCTCGCCGGACACTGTCTGATTCTGTGCAACGAGATATAATAAACGTTTCCTCGATCAGCGTGAGAACAGAGACCTGTTTGCTGAACGAATGCTCCGACAGTTCGTTCATCAGGTTGAAAAACAGCACTACAGGCCCTGAAAAAGAGCATAACTGCCTCAAAGAACCAACGGACCTGACGGGATTTGAACCCAGGTCGTTCCGTTCGCTTCGCTCACGTCACTCCCTGCTTCAAATCCCGCGGCTGTCGCTATTCTACGCTCACTTCGTTCGCGATAGAATAGCGGACCCGACGGGATTTGAACCCGCGACATCTTGGTCCGGAACCAAGCACTCTGTCCACTGAGCTACGGGCCCTCGAACACAGATACCGACCGCCGGCGCTTAACGGTTGTGAACCGTGACCCGTCTCACTCCGCGGCCGCGTCGGACTGGTCGATGACGGCTCGCTTCCACGTGCCGCGGGTGAACCACGCGGCCGCCGCGATAGCACCGAGAATCTGTCCGACGGCCATCCCGATCCAGATGCCCGTCTCGCCGAACCCCTGCACGAACGACAGGTAGTACACGATTGGGATGCGGCCGAACCAGAGCGCGAACAGCGAGAACGCCAGCGCCGTCTTCGTGTTGCCCGCGCCGCGGTAGGCGCCGAGGACGGTCTGGAGGACGCCGATGAAGCCGAACTCGAAGGCGCGGATTCGGATGTACGCCGCGCCGAGTTCGATGGTTTTCGCCGCCGACTCCGTCCCGGTGCCGATGAACACGCCGACGATGGGTTCGGCGAAGACGTAGGCGACGACGCCGATGACGACCATGACGCCCGCTCCGACTTTCGCGGCCAACCAGACGGCGCGCTCGGCCCGGTCCGGTTTCTGCGCGCCGAGGTTCTGCCCGACGATGGTGTCCGTCGCCCGGCCCAAGCCGAGAGCGGGGAGGAACACCAGCGAGGTGAGTCGGTTGCCGAGGCCGTACGCGGCGACGACTTCGGGGGAGAAGGTGACCACCATCGCGGTGAGCGTGATGAAGCCGAGCGCGCTGGCGGACTGTTCGAGGGCGCTCGGGACGCCCAGTCGGACGATCTGTTCGATGTACTCGCGTTCGGGGACGAAGTCTGCCAGTTCCACGTCCGGCCCGGCGCTCGTCCCGAAGATGACGTAGAGGCCGATGACCGTCGCGACGGCGCGCGAGAGCACCGTCGCGACGGCGGCGCCGGTCACGCCGTAGCCCTCGAATCCGGTCGCGGCGAACAGCGTGGTTTCGACGCCGCGGAGGCCGAGCATCCCGAACAGCGGGTTCGACTCGAAGCCGAAGATGAAGATGGGGTCGACGACGACGTTGATGGCGACGCTGACGAACATCACGACCATCGGGGCGCGCGTGTTGCCGTACCCGCGCATGAGCGACGAGAAGACGAAGAACCCGAACAGGAACGGCAGACCGAGGAAGAACACGCGCATGTAGTCGCCCGCAAGGGGGATGACCTGCCCCGCCGTCGCCGCGGAACTCGGGAGGACGCCGAGCATCAGATCCGTCGCGGCGAACCCGACGAGACCGACGACGACGGCGATGACGCCGATGAACGAGAACGTCTGCCCGGCGACGGTGCCGGCGGACCCCTCCTCTTTCGCGCCGGTGTACTGCGCGACGAGGATGGTGCCGGCGACGGTGAAGCCGCCGCCGACGGAGATGAGGAGGAAGATGAGCGGAAACGCGAGGCTGATGGCGGCGACGGCGTCCGTCGAGAGGCGGCCGAGCCAGACGGTGTCCGCGAGGTTGTAGGCGACCTGGAGCAACTCGGTGACGATGATGGGCCACGCGAGGGCGAACATGGGGCGTCGCAGGTCGCCCTCCGTGAGCGAACCGCCGTCTGGAGGGGCTGAGGCGGGCACAGAACGGTAGGATGGACGCGTCCCGGTTTCAAGCCGTCGAAACGGGAACGAGTCGCCGGATGTTTCGAACCGAAATAGGGCGTCCGGTCGACGCGCGGCTCGAACGTCGGACGCGGCCAGAGAAACGAGCCTCGGGGGGACGCGGATGCGTCGTGGTCGCGAGTCGCGTTACGGCGCTTCGCCCGTCTCGATGGTGAAGTCGGCCTCGGATAGGCGACGCAGGTGAGGGTGTACCCCTCGCCGAGTTCGGCGTCGTCCAGCATCTGCTGGTTGTCGTGGGTGACGTAGTCCTCGGAGTTACCGCCGGAGGTGATCTGTCCGGCACAGGAGACGCACTGGCCCTGCCGACAGGCGTACGGCAGGTCCCAGCCCTCGTCCTCGCCGGCTTCGAGGACCGTCTCGTTGTTGGCGACTTCGATGGTGTCGCCCTGCTTCGTGTACTCCACCTCGAAGTACTCGACTTCGTCTTCGGGGATGTCGGCGGGACTCGTCGACTCGTCTTCGGCGTCGCCCTCGAGTTCGGCGCCCTCTTCGCCGCCGGCGACGGCCCCTGCGGCGACGCCGCCGCCACCGATAGACCGGTTCATCGGTTCGGGGAAGTCCGTCTCGGGGACCGTGCTCGCCCGGCGTTCGAGGACGTCCTGCGAGATGTCCCCGGTGGCCTTCCACTCGGTCCCCCGCGAGAAGTGCAGGGCGACGGCGATGACCGTCAGGGTCAGACCTAGACCCAGCCCCACGAGGTTGATTTCGACCATGTCGGCGGCTACGGAGTCATGGGTTAAGGGGATTATGATTGTGTCCACCCGGGCGGCCGGTTGGGGGCGGTCAGTCTCTCGGTTCGGACCGGCCATCCGGTCCATCGTGTCCCGCCTCCACCGCCGACCGAACGGTTTTGCCCTCGCTCGCCGTCTCTCTCCTATGGCGAAAATCGTCTACGACGACGGGACGGGAACCGTCGAGTACGAAGCGCAGACCATCGAGTACGACAAGACCCGGCGCGCGTGGGTGATTCGACAGGAGGGAGAAAAGCCCGTCTCCGTCTACATCCCCGAGGGGCGCGTGTATCGGGTGGAGAAGCGCGGCGGCGCGTAGCGGAGGCTCGTCGCTCGACCCGAAGGACGGCCGTTCCACACGAACGAGGGGTCAGGCGGTGACCGTGGCGCCGAGGAACTCGGTCATCAGTTCGACGAGTCGCTCCGGGTGGTCCTCGGACACGAACGCGTACGAGTCCTCGATACGTTCGAGTCGGGCGTTCGGGAAGCGCTCGACCAACCGCTCGGCGTCGTCGAGGGGGAAGACGGGGTCGTCGACGCCCCACGCGACGAGGACCGGACCGTCGAACGACGGGACGCCTCGGCGGCCGCCTCGGTGTACCGCGAGGAGACGCCGAGGAGGACCTCGCGGAGGTCCCGCCGGACGGCGGCGTTCGTCCGCAACGAGTCGGTGTACGCGTCGAGGACCGCCGGTTCTATCGGGTGTTTGGCGAGCAGGCCGAACGCCAGGCGGCGGGCGGTCGCCGAACGGAGTGCACGGGCGAACAGCCCCGTCGCGCCGGGTATCCGCGCCCCCCACGTGAACGGGCGCGCCGCGGCCGGCGGGAAGTTATCGAACGCGTCGCAGTTCGTCAACACCAACCGCTCGACGCGTTCGGGGTAGGCGGCGAGGAACACCTGACAGATGGCGCCGCCCGTATCGTTGCCCACGAGCGTCACCCGTTCGACGCCCACGTCGTCGAGGAACTCGGCCAGCAGGTCGGCCAGTCCCGACGGCGTCAGGTCCGCGCCGGGGTCCATCGGAACGTCGTGGCCGCCGAGCGGGAGCGTCGGAACGAGGCAGCGGAACCGCTCCGAGAGCGGTCCGGCGACGTTCCGCCACAGGCCGCCGTCGACGAAGGCGCCGTGGACGAACAGAATCGGGTCTCCGGTACCCGCGTCCTCGTACTCGACGGTCCCCTGCGACAGCGTCGCTTCGAGTCGTCCGGCCGCGCTCCGGTCCGCGTGCGTCCGCTCTGCGTTCGTTCGGTTCATATCCGACGTATCGCCGCTCGAAGGCGTCAAGACTCCGACGCGGAAATTCCGAGCCGGGCGGAATCCGGGCTCGGGGTGCGGGTTTGATATGCGGAGCGGCGTATGCGACGACATGGACGGAGAGGACCTCACCGAGTTACTTCGGCTTCGTCACGACGTTCTCGGGGCACTCACCGACGACCCGCGCCCGCGACACGAACTCGTCGACGCCCTCCCGGACTCGAAGTCGACCGTCTACAAGGGTCTTTCACAGCTCCAGGAGGCCGGCCTCGTCGTACGCGACGACGACGGGTTCAGGCCGACGCTGTTCGGAACGGTGGCGCTCGCGCGGTACGACGCGCTCGCCGACACCGCCCGGTTCGGCGACATGCTCGCGGACGTCCCCGGCGACGCCGTCGACCCCGCGGCGCTGGTCGGTGCGACCGTGGTCCGTCCCGACGAGACCGACGCCGAGCGTCACGTCGAGGCGGTGTGGACGCTGCTGGGGGACGCAGAGCGCGCCCGGGCGGTCGCTCCCGTGGTCTCGCCCGGATACGTCGCCCGGTTTCGAGAGCTATTGGACGCGGGGTTGACCGCCGAACTCGTGCTTCCCGAGTCGGTCGCGGCTTCGCTCCGAGACGAGTACCCGGACGAACTGGCCGCCATCTCCGAGCGAGCCGCTCTCTACGAGACGACTGCGCCGGTCCCGTTCGGCGTCCTCGTGACCGAGGGCGCTCGGCCGCAGATGGCCATCGAACTGCGCGACGGTCCGCTCGTCAGCGGACTGATAACGAACGACACCCCGGCCGCCATCCGGTGGGCGGAGGCGACCGTCGACCGGTTTCGGACGAACGCGGTGCGACTCGACGCGCCGTGAACCGACGGTTCCCTGTCGCGGGGTCTGCTCTCCCCCCGACCCCGCTCTACTCCTCGCGGACGACCTCGTGCCGACCGAACCCGTAGCGCAGGCGGTTGGCGAGGCGGCGCGAGAACCGACCGTCGTTTCGGCTGTCGAACCGTTCGGCCAGCGCCTGGTAGATGAGCGGTACCGGAACCTCCTGTTCGAGGGCCTCCTGGACCGTCCACGTGCCCGTCGACCCGCCGGAGACGTGGTCGGCCACGTCGCCCAGGTCGGTCCCCTCCTCGCGGAACGCCTCCTCGCACAGTTCCAGGAGCCACGAGCGGATGACCGCGCCGTTGTTCCACGTGCGGGCGACGGCCTCCAGGTCGAGGTCGTAGCGGCCGTCGGCGAGGAGTTCGAAGCCCTCGCCGTACGCCTGCATGAGGGCGTACTCGACGCCGTTGTGGACCATCTTCACGTAGTGGCCCGACCCCGCCGGTCCCATCCGGTCGTGACCGGCGGGACCGGTCGCCACCGCGTCGAATACGGGCGTCATCGCCTCGTAGGCCCACTCCGGGCCGCCGACCATGAGCGAGAAGCCGAGTTCGGCGCCCGCGGGGCCGCCGGAGGTGCCGCAGTCGAGGTAGGCCGCGTCCGTCGCCTCCGCCCGGCGAACGGACGCCTCGAAGTGGGAGTTGCCACCGTCGACGACAACGTCGTCGGCGTCGAGGTGGGGGTCGAGTTCGTCCAGCGTCGCGTCCACCGCCTCGCCGGCGGGAACCATCAGCCAGATGCGCTTCTCGTCGTCGAGTCGGGACGCGAAGTCGTCGACGCTCGACGCCGGTTCGGCGCCCGCCTCGGCCGCCGTGGCGACGGCCTCCTCCGAGAGGTCGAACGCCACCACGTCGTGCCCGGCGTCGAGCACGCGGTTGACCACTATCTGCCCCATCCGACCGAGTCCGATGACGCCCAGTTGCATGCGTGGCCGTCCATCCGCGGGGGTGGTAGTGGTTCCGGTTCCGCCGACGGCGAGGACGCCCGTCCGCGGACGCGACGCGTCTATGTACCGTGACACCGTATCTCAGGACGATGCTCGAAGAACTCCTCGACACGGACGTACCGACCGCCGCACCCGACACCCCCGTCGCGGACGTCGCGGCGGCGATGCGCGAGACGGACGCCGACGCCGTCGTCGTCCTCGACGAGGACCGCCCGCTCGGCGTGGTCACTCCCGCCACGTTGGGTCGCGCCGTCGTCGCCGGCGAGGACCTGAGCACGGACGTCGTCGCCGACTTGCTCGACGGCGACCCGGTGACGATTCGGCGGGTGGCGACGCGCGCGGACCTCGTGGCCGTCTTCGCCCGCGAGGACGCCCGCGAGGCCATCGTCCTCGACGACGCGGACCAGTACCTCGGCGTCGTCTCCTTCGAGGACGTCCTCGCCGCCTACGGCCGGGAGTTCGACGCCCTCCTCGACCTGGTGGCGTGACCGCGTGACGCCGCGGCGGCGTCGCCTCCCGCAGACGCGTCGCTTTTTATCTCGCCGCGTGACGCACCGGTATGGACCCCAGAGTCAGAGACCACGCCGAGGTGCTGGTCGACTGGAGCGCGCGAGTCGAGGCGGGCGACGACGTGGTGGTGAGCGTCGCCGAGGGCGCCCACGAACTCGCCGTCGCCGTCGCCGAACGGTTGGGCGAACGCGGCGCGAACGTCGTCACCACCTACGCCTCCGACGAGGTGGCCCGCGCGTACCTCCTCGCGCACGAGGGGACGTTCGAGACGGGCGCACACGAACTCGCCCTCTACGAGAACGCCGACTCGGTGCTGTTCCTCGGCGGCGGCCGCAACACGTTCGCCACCGCCGACGTACCCGGCGAGACGCGACAGGCGTCGGCCCGCGCGTCCCAACCCGTCCGCGAGGCGCGGATGGACACCGACTGGGTGTCCACCGTCCACCCGACGCGTTCGCTCGCCCAACAGGCCGGGATGGCCCACGAGGAGTACCGGGAGTTCGTCTACGACGCCGTCCTGCGGGACTGGGAGGCTCTCGCCGACGAGATGGCGAACATGAAGGAGATTCTCGACGAGGGGTCGGAGGTGCGCCTCGTGAAGGGCGACGCGACGGACCTCACGATGTCCGTCGAGGGCCGTACCGCGGTCAACTCCGCCGCCTCCGTCGCCTACGACTCGCACAACCTCCCGTCCGGCGAGGTGTTCACCGCGCCGTACGACCCCGAGGGCGAGGTGTTCTTCGACGTACCGATGACCATCTCGGGGACGCGCGTGCGGAACGTCCACCTGACGTTCGCGGACGGCGACGTCGCGTCGTTCTCGGCGGAGTCGGGCGAGGACGCCCTCGCGGACGTTCTCGACACCGACGAGGGGGCGCGCCGCCTCGGCGAACTCGGCATCGGGATGAACCGCGGCATCGACCGCTTCACGGACAACATCCTGTTCGACGAGAAGATGGGCGACACCGTCCACCTCGCCGTCGGCCGCGCCTACGACGCCTGCCTGCCCGAGGGCGAGGCGGGCAACGACTCGGCCGTCCACGTGGACATGATAACGGACGTGAGCGAGGACTCCCGACTGGAGGTGGACGGCGACGTCGTCCAGCGAAACGGCGTCTTCCGGTGGGAAGACGGCTTCGAGGGATAGCCCGCGGACGAGGGGAGAGCGGTTCGCCTCGCCGACTGCCGGCGACGGGTCTCCGCGACGGTCACTCCTGTACGCGCGCGACGTTGTGCATCTGCTGTCCGCACCGGGGACACACCGTCGTCGGGTCACCCGGTTCCGACCGGAAACTGCACCGCGTACACTCGTACCACTGCGATCTGTCGAACGTCTCTCCCATACGACCCGGATACGCTCCGGACTGTGTTAACTGTTATCTAGCACCATACAGAACGTCGGGTGCGACGCGCACCCCCTGTCGTGAGGGTGTCACGCACGGACCGTCGCGGGATGCGAATCGGACGTTGCCCGCGCGTCGACGCGGGGGCCAGAGACGGTGCAAGCGCTTTCGACGTACTTTTTACCGGCTGTCGTCACGTTCCACGCATGGCAGAATTCAAGGTTGTCGTCTCCGACCCCGACGCCGGTGACACCCACCAGTTCGAGGTCGACGGACAGGACGCGAACCGATTCCTCGGCCGAGACATCGGCGACGAAGTCGACGGCGGCGCCGTCGGCCTCGACGGCTTCACGCTCGAAATCACGGGCGGGTCCGACGAGGCGGGCCGTCCGATGCGAGAGAACGTCGCCGGCTCGAACCTCAAGGAACTCCTCCTCGAGGGCGGCGTCGGCTACAAGCGTCCCGCGACGGCGAACGCAAGCGCGTCACCGTCCGCGGCCGTCAGGTCTCCGACGAGACGGCGCAGATAAACGTCAAAGTCGTCGACGGCGGCGACGTCGCGGCCGCACTCGGCGAGGACGACGAGGAAGCCGACGCCGCCGACGACGAGTAACTCCTCCGCCACCGTGTCGGAACGCGTCCCCAGCGACCACGACTCGGTGACGTCGTATCGCGCGACCATCGCGCGGAGCGGCGGCACTACCCGCCCGTGTCTTCGTCTCCCGGACGAAATGTCCGACGTGGAGGACGGCGACGTCGTCCGCCTCTCTTTGGACGGCGAACTGCGCCACGCGCGCGTGACGGCCGACAGTTCGGGCCACCTCCTCCGCGGCGCCTACGACAACAAGCGCCTCGCTCGGACGCCCGGCGAGGGGACGAACCGCCTCGTGGAGTGGTGCGAGAAGAGCGGTCGGGACCCCGGGTCGGCGGTCGAACTCGACGAACTCGACGCGGGATTCTGTTACGGCCTCCGGGTCCCCGGCAAGCGCACCGTCTACACCGTCCCCGACCGGCCGAACGAGTCGCTCTCGAACATCGCCGAGAAGTTCGCTCGCGACGAGTAGCGACGGAGTTCACGCGACTTTTACCCCTCGACGGCCATCTCGCCGTATGAGCAAACTCGACGAGTTCCTCGCGGGCGACCGGCACGA
The DNA here is from genome assembly GCF_009741955.1 of Halogeometricum sp. CBA1124. Taxonomy (NCBI): domain Archaea; kingdom Methanobacteriati; phylum Methanobacteriota; class Halobacteria; order Halobacteriales; family Haloferacaceae; genus Halogeometricum; species Halogeometricum sp. CBA1124. The sequence goes on from NZ_WPCD01000029.1 coordinate 22,552, forward strand.
CGACGTGGCACTGTTCCTCACGCACGAGTACCTCGACAGCCAGGGCAAACTCCCGAACCTCGGCGAAGAGGTCGAGAACGGATACGTCCTCGTCGTCCCCGGCGACGACGGGCGACAGGCCTTCGCCGCGGGGACGGGGATGGACGCGATGGAGTTCTCGCGGGCGGCGATGGACCGGAACGGCCACGTCGCGCGTGACCTCGGCGGCGGCGAGTGCCCGGACCGCGACGCCGACGAGAACCACCAGGCCGAGTTCATCTTCGCCTTCTCGGAGGCGCAGAACGAAGACGTCGGCGGCCTCTACGCCCGCGGCGAGGTGATTCACGCCTACGCCCACTGCGCCTGCGGGGCGTCCTACTCCGACAAGTGGGTCGTCGGCGAGGAGACGGAGACGGGCGTCCAACCCGGCGAGTCCGAACCCGCACACGCGGAGGAGTGAGCGACGCGTCCGAGGCGGCCGCTCGCCCGTGTTAGACTCCGATTTCCGTCACCCCGAGAATCGCGCCGCACTCCGAACACTCCCAGACAGTCGCGTCCGCCTCGAACTTGACGGCCGTGTCGCTCTCGACAACCTCGACGAGTTCCGCTCCGCAGTCGGTGCAGTGACCCATACGGGCCGTCGAAGCCGAGTCGTCAAATAAGTGAATAGTCGCGCCGTTCGGCGCCCGGGTCCCGTTCCGACCGTCGTCGCTACCGCTCCGTCTCGACGCCCTCGTCTTGGTCGTCGTCCGCCTCGGCTTCCGCGGCCGCCGCTTCCTCGGCTTCGACGTCCTCGGCGACGCGTTCGAAGGCGGCGAGGATGACGCGCTTCGCGGCCGACCCGTTCGTCGTCCAGTGGTGCGCGTAGTCGAGCATGTCGTCGTAGATGTCCGGTTTACAGCCGGCGGCCTTCGGGTGGCCGCCGCCGTTGACCTGCCCGGCGACTTCGTGTGCGCGCTGGAACTCGTCCGTGCCCCGGATGCTCGCGCTTCCGGCGGGCTTGACGATGACCGCGGCGTCGGTGCCGCGTTCGCGCAGGCCCTCGGCCACCTCGTTCTGCGAACACCGGCCGTACGTGACGCCGACGGTCCACGGGCCGACCTGCGTTATCTCCGCCCGGTCGAGGGCGGCGTCGATGAGTTCCTGTTTCTCCACGCGGCGGAGTTCGATGAACTGCTCGACGACGGGCGGCAGGTCGACGCCGTACGCGCCGACGACGGTGACGTACTCCTCGGGGCTCACCCAGTAGGCGTAGTCCGACAGGTCGTCGCTGCGTTCGTCCTCCTTCAGCCACAGGTCGTGGTCGCGGGTGACCGCGGCGAGTTCCGCCCACCGGTCGTCGAACTCGTAGTCCAACGAATCGAGAGTCACGTCCGTCGAACACACCTCGTCGGACTCGCCGACGACGAGTTCGACGCCGGCGTCGCGGACGGCGGCCAGCACGTCGTCGCCCCACTGGTGGTGGTCGTACCACGAGACGGACGACGCGCGTTCGACGAGGGCGGCCAGTTCGTCGTCGACGTACTCGTACTCGTCGGGGCAGAGGTCGCAGACGTAGGCGTCGATGCCCTCGGGGGCGTGCTTCGCGACGCGTTCGAGCGCGTCGTCCAGCGAGTACGGCCCCGCGCCGACGAGTGCGACCGTCGACTTCGGCGCGTCCTCGTCTTCGTCGTCCTCGTCTTCGTCGTCTATCGGTCCCGTCGCCTCCCAGCGCTCGACGCGGCGGGCCACGTCGTCCTCGAACGTCGCTACGTCGAGGGCGGCGCCGTACATCTCCCGCACGAGGGCGACGCAGCCGAGTCCGTCGGCGTCCGTGTCGGCGATTACGACGGCTTCGGCGTCCTCGACGGCCTCCTTCACTCGCTCCTCTGCGCGCTCCTCGTCCAGCGAATCGGGGTAGAAGAAGCCCGCGCCGGGCAACTGCGACTTCCGCGAGAGCGACAGCCGAGAGCTGTCGATGAGTTCCTCGTCCATACCGGTGCGAGGGGGGCAGGGGTGAAAATCTCCGTGGTCCGCGGGTGCGGCGTCGGTCCGTGCGACTCGCCGATTTCGCCGGTTCGGCGTCCCGCTCGCTTCCTCTCGGGCCGGAGTGCGGCCGTCCCCGCTCAGGCCGACTCGGGCGTCCCCTGCGGTCCGTCCATCTCGTCGTCGGCCAACTGCCGAACCGTCAGCACGGGCACCGGACAGGTGCGGACGACGCGTTCGGCGACGGAGCCGATGAGAAACCGGTTCTCGCCGTGTCGGCCGCGAGTCCCCATCGCCACCACGTCGGCGTCGACGTCGCGGGCGTAGTCGCCGACGACGGTCGCCGGTCGCCCCTCTCGGACGGCCGTCGTGACGTCTCTGTCCGTCGATTCGGCCACCTCCTGGAGCGCGCGCTCCCCGCGTTCGGTCAGTGCCTCGCGCATCTCCTCGCGGAGTCGGTCGGGCGAGGAGTCCACCTCGCTGGCGTCGATGACGTACAGCGCGTGGACCGACGCGTCGAACCGGTCGGAGAGGTCGAGGGCGACGTCCACGGCCCGACGGACGCTCTCGGACCCGTCCGTCGCGATGACGATGGTGTCGAACATGGGCGGCGGTTCGTCAGCCCGCGGCATAAAACCAGTCGGGAGAATCGGTGGCCCGCGGGGTGGGTATTTTTGACCGCGGCCGTCGCATGGCCGGGTATGAGCGACCGACGCCCGCTGGACGTGGAGCTGGTTCTCGTCCCCGTAGACCGGAGCGAGGAGTCCGCGAACGCCGTCGAACACGCCGCCGCCGTCGCCGCGGAGTACGACGCGGCGGTGCACGCCGTCCACGTCCTCGGCGAGGACGTGGTCCGCGCCATCGAGACCGGCGTGGTCGACGACGAGGACGTGGTGGCCGACAGCGACGCCATCCAGGAGTCCGCCCACGACATCGCCGACCGCTACGGCGTCGCACTGTCGACCTCTGTCGCCTACGGCTTCTCGACGAAGATGAAGCTCAGACACCCCGGGAGCGTCGTCCTCGACACCGCCGAAGAACTCGGTGCGGACTTCATCGTCGTCCCGCGCGAACCCGTCTCGGGCGACCCCGGCGAGGTTCTCGCGAAGGCGGCCGAGTACGTCCTCCTCTACGCCAGCCAGCCCGTCCTCTCCGTGTAACCGACGCCTCGCTTCGCGACCCGCCGTCCCGTCGCCGTCTCCGGCCCCTCAGTCGCCGTCGCCCTCGGCGAGGCGGAGCGTCATCTCCATCTCGAAGCTCTCCGAATCGCTCGTCTCGAAGCCGATTTTCTTGTAGAGACCCACCGCGGGGCGGTTCCACCGCTCGACCGTGAGCCACACCTTCTCGACGTCGTTGGCGTCGCCGTAACCGAGGAGCGCCTCGATGAGGTGCGTCCCGATGCCCGCCTCCTGGTACGCCTGCAGGACGAAGATGGCGAGTTCGTAGGCGTCGCCGTCGGGAACGAGCGTCGCGTGACCGGCCGCCTCGTCGCCGTTCCACGCGACGACGTTCAGACACTCCTCGTCGAGGATGTTGTCCAGCCAGTCGCGGATGCGACGCTCCTGTCCCGGCGGGATGCCCTGCGCCCTGTCGGCGGGGTCGAACGATTCGTACATCGAGACGAGCGCCTCGAACTGCTCGTCCGTCCCGTCGTACGGGCGAATCTCGATGGTTCGTTCGTCGCGGTCTTCGAACGCCACCGGCGGGGATTCGAACGGCCCGGCGACTTCGTCGGGGTAGCGGCGTGACTCGCTCATCGGACCAAGGACACCGTGACGTGCGAGTTCAGTAGGACGAACTCGGCGATGCTCCCGATGTTTATCTTCCCCATCGGACTCGTCTCCCCGCCGCCGAGCACTATCTGGTCGAAGCCCTCAGACTCGGCCGTCTCGACCAGTCGACTGCCGGGGTCGCCGTCGAGGTGTCGAATCTCGGCGTCGACACCCTCGGCGTCGAGCATCTCCCGAACCGTCTCCGTTACCTCCTCGCGCGACCGGTCCGACGAGGGGTTCTCGACGACCGCGACGGTCAACTCGTCACCCGCGACGGCCGCCCGTGCCACCGTCTGCTCGGCGGCGCGTATCGAGTCGTCGCTCCCGCCGACTCCCAAGAGCACCTTCATGAGACGTGGTGTCGCGGCCGCGGTAAAAAACAGTTACCCGTCTCGGCGGGTCGACCCGCTCTCGTCGCGTCCGCGACCGGTCGACGGAATCCTTTTCCGCCGTGGGGGGAAACCCCGCGGTATGACCGACGAGGACCCGACGACGCCGGACCGCGACGGCCGGTCCGACGCCGAACCGGGCGCGCGGACGACCGAGGACGCGGTGCGAACCGACGACGGCGAGACGCCGGACCGCGACGGCCGAGAGGCGGTCGGGGACGACTCGCGGGCGGCCGACGGGACGGGGGACGGACGAGCCGCCGGAGACGACGTGACCGGCGGCGACGACGGCGAAACCGTCGAGAGCGGCGATGACGACGCCGATGCAGACACGTCCACCGACCCCGACGCCGGGAGCGAAACCGCCGCGGCGGGCGAGTCGGCCGCCGGCGACGCGGCGACGGACGCCGATGACCCCGAGATTCCGCGCGACGTGCAGAAGTACGCGCGCTTCAAGAAGATGGACGGCGCGCAGTACGACCGGGTCAACGAGTTCCTCCGCGACCGAACGTACGTCACGGCCCGCGAGTGGGCCATCGCGCGCCTCTGTGCGGACTTCCGGACCGAGACGGGCGCGAGATGACGAAGATAGGCGAGAACCTGCCCGAACTCGTCCCGTTCATGACCGACACGTACACCCCGCAGGCCGTCAATCAGGCCCGGTCGTCGTTCGAGGGGAAGGTGCGGAAGGCGGGAGCGACGTTCCTCTACGGCGCGATGTCGGGGTTCTTCACGGCCGAGGAACTCGACGAGTTGATGTACGAGGTGACCGAGGTGGCGAAGTTCCTGCTCGAAGTCGAGGGGGTGGACCTCTCCGTCGAGGACGAACTCGAGGCCGAGGAACGAATCTCCAGCGTGATGCGCGAAGTGCGCGACGCGAGCGCCGACCTCCGCGAGGAGGAACTGGCAGACGACGCCGGCGACGACTGAGGCGGTTCGAGCGACGGTCCGACCGACCATTCCTCCCGTACGTTCAAATACCGGACCGGGGCCACTCCCGACGTGCTCTGACTCTCGCCCCGGGTCGGTCAGCGGTCGTCCGGCGCTCGACTCGGGGATGCGACACCGCCGGCTGTTCGCCCTTCCGAGCCTACTCCCGGACGTTCTCGCCGACCGCGTCGCCGAACGCGCCGTCCTCGTAGACGACGTGCCCGCGCACCAGCGTCGTCTCCGGGAAGACGCCGCGCATCCCCTCGAACGGCGTCCACCCGCACTTCGAGTGCAGGTCCGCGCCGCGAATCTCCCGCGAGTCCTCGGGGTCGAACAGGACGAGTCCGCGTCCGACCCCGGCCTCGACGCGGCCCTTCGACGGCAGGTCGAAGATGTCGGCGGCGTTGGCGGCGGTCACGTCGCGGACGCGTTCGTACGAGACGGTCCCCTTCCGCGCCTCCTCCAACAGGAGCGGTAGCATCGTCTCGACGCCGGGCACCCCGCTGGGGGCGTCCCAGAGGCCGACGTCTTTCTCCGCGCGGGTGTGCGGCGCGTGGTCGGTGGCGACGACGTTGACGTCGCCGGCGACGAGTCGCTCCCACATCCCCGCGCGGCGGTCTTCGCTGCGGAGCGGGGGGTTCATCCGGCCGTACGTGCCCAACTCGCTGGCGTCCGCACGCGAGAGGAACAGGTGGTGCGGCGTCACCTCGCAGGTGGCGCCGCCGGCCTTCGCGGCGTCGACGCCCTCGGGCGTGCTCGTGTGGGCGATGTGGACGTCCGCGTCCGACTCCGCGCCCACCTCGACGGCGCGTTCGACGGCGGCTTCCTCGGCCGCCGCGGCGCGGTACTGGCTCCACACGTCGGCGTCCGCCGCCTCGCCGGTGCCGCCCGCGTCCCGTTCCCGCGCGGACTCGTCGAACAGG
>NZ_WPCD01000132.1:0-10299 GCF_009741955.1 Halogeometricum sp. CBA1124
GGACGCCAGCAACAACGGTTACGCGGGCGTCCTGTTCGACGGTGGCGAGAGCAACGAAGTCCGGAACGCGACCGTCGACGAGACCGGTAGCGCACCGGCGCAGAACGAGACCGACGACAACGAGACGGAGACGCGACGAGACCGAGACGGAGACGACCACGGAAGAGACGACGACTGAAGAGACGACGACTGAAGAGACGACGACCGAAGAGACGACGACCGAAGAGACGACGACCGAAGAGACGACGACCGAGGAAACTACGACCGAGGAGACGGCCACTGAGACGGCGGTCGACGACGAAACCGAGACCGCCTCCGAGAACGAGACGGTCACGGAGACCGAGACGGTGTCCGCCCTCCAGGTCGAGAACAACACCACCACCGAAGGCTCCGAAGGTGGCGTCACGCCGGCCGACAACGAGAGTACGGACGACGAGACCGAGACGCCGGTCGACGACGAAACCACCGACAACGAGACCATGGACAACGAGACCATGGACAACGAGACCATGGACAACGAGACCATGGACAACGAGACCATGGACAACGAGTCCGCCTCGAACTTCTCTAGCGCGTTCCTCTACGTCGGTGGCAGCAACAACACCGTCGTCGATTCGTCGGCGAACGCCAGCACCGGCTGGACCGTCTACGCCGTCGACGCGAACCAGAGCGGCGGGATGGACGTCACCATCGATGGGACGCAACTCTCCTACGCCGCGACGGACGTCGCGTTCGCACCGAGTAACGAGACGCCCGAAGCCCTCGACGGCTACGCCGCCGTGACCGACGGCATCGACGTCGAGTCGCTCAGCAACGAGTCGAACCTCGAACTCACCGTCACCTACGACGTCAACCGACTGGCGGCCGAGGACACCGACGAACTGAGCATCTCGTTCTACCAGTACGCCGACGGCGAGTGGACCCAGGTCGACACCCGCGTTGACCTCGCCTCTAACACCGTCTCGGCGAACTTCACCGAGAACGGCACCGCCGTCGTCCTCGGCGAGATAGACGAGGACGCAGTCGACGACGACGACGAGGAACCGACGGAGACGGAAACGCCGACGGAAACCGAGACGCCGACGGAGACTGCGACCGAGACGACGACTGAGGAGACCACGACTGAAGAGACGACGACGGAAGAGACGACCACCGAGGAAACCACGACTGAAGAGACGACGACTGAAGAGACGACCAACGAGGAAACCACTACGGAAGAAACCACGACAGAGGAGACGACCACCGAAGAAACCACTACGGAAGAAACTACGACCGAAGAGACGACGGCCGACGCGTAATCGGCCGGTTCGTCCCCGACACTTTCTTTTTCGACCGTCGAAGCGGCGAGAAGCGGCGGCTCCGAGTCAGTACTTCGGGTCCGCGCCGGTGACTTCGTAGACGTCTTCCATCAGGCGGTCACGCTGGTCCTTCCAGCCCTCCATCGCACTCGGTCGACGCGGGTACCGTCCGTAGTGACCCATCAGTTCGTCCGCGGCGTTCTTCGTCTCGTAGAACTTGTAAATCTCGCTCCAGAACCCGTACGACTCCTTCGCGGTCTTGGCGATGAGTCGGGGCCCGAACGAGGTGGTGCCGGAGTAGAGCGCCTCGGCCAGTTTCTCGCCCGGCAGGCGGGCCAGCAGTCCCATCAGTTCGTTCACGTCGATGGCCGTCGACAGGACGTTGTAGACGTCGAGTCCGGCGTAGCGCTGGCCGAAGTGGTCCATCACGCGTTCGTTGTAGTGCCAGAGTGCCTCCTCGCTCACGTCGCCCTCGCCGATGGCGCGGACGGCCTGTTCGCCGGCGTACTTCCCGGCGTAGGCGGCACCGGCGATGCCGCCGCCGGTGGTGGGGTTGACGTGGCCGGCGGAGTCCCCCGCGGCGATGAACCCCGGCGCGACGGCGGAGTCGTAGGGGCGGCGCGTCGGCAGGGCCGCGCCGAGTTTGTCCGTCACCGTCGCGTTCTCGAACTCCGGCCGTTCCCGGAGGTCACGCTTCAGGTCGTCGACGAGTTTCATCGGCTCCTCGGTCATCTGGAAGCCGAGACCGGCGTTGATGGTCGTCTCGGTCCGCGGGAAGTACCAGATGTAGCCCGCGGCGACCTCTGCGGGCTTGAACACGAGGCGTCGGACCACTCGACGGGCTCTTCGACCTCGACGATTTCGCGGTAGGCCGAACAGAACTGGCTGTAGGAGACGTTCGTGTCGAACGTCGCCTCCGAGAAGTCGGCCTTGTCCTGCAGGATGGAGAGTGCACCGGCGCCGTCGACGGTCACGTCAGCCTCGTACTCGACGACCTCGCCCTTCTTCTTCGCGCGAACGCCCGTCACGCGCCCGTCGTCGGTCTGGTTCACGTCCTGCACGACGGTGTCGTAGTGGAACTCCACGCCGGCGCTCTCCGCGCCGTCGATGAGGCGACGACCGTACTCCCAGCGGTCGATGACCGCGAGTTCGCCCGGCACGGGGATTTCGAGGACGGTGTCCTCCTGCGGAAGTTCGAACCGGCCGTGGTCCACGTCCGTGTTCGTGAAGGCGGGTTGAATCTGTTCTTTGGGGATGGCGTCGGGGAAGGCGTCGGCGCCTTTCAGGGCGTCGCCGCAGGCGATGTGTCCCGCCTCGTCGGCGGTCTTCCGTTCGACGACGACCACGTCGAGACCCTCGCGGGCGATCGTCGCGGCGGCGTAGCACCCCGAGGTGCCAGCCCCGACGACGACGACGTCGTACTCGTGGGTGGTGGTCATTGTTCGGATTCTGGCGGGCGAGCGGAAAACTCTTTATTTGTCGTCCCCGAGGTGGCAGTTCGCCCGCCGAGGCGGGACTGCCCCTCAGAGAAACAGTCTGTCGGTGTCCGACACCGACGCCGTCGTCGCCTCCCGCCACTCGCGGTCGAAGTCGGGCAACTCCGCCAGTCGCGCCTCGTTGCGGCGAATCTGTCGCTCGATGCGACGCGCGAGTGCGTCTATCTCCGCGTCGAGAGAGTCCATACGTGATTCTTGCGATGCGGTCGCAAAGGTGTTGGCTCCGCGTTACGTCTCGTCCGGGTCCCGCACGTCGTCTCCGAACACCATCTCGGTGTCGTCGTCGAGTATCTCCGCGTCGTCCGTCTCGGTGTCGCCGTCCGGCAGGTCGGGGTCCGCGGGGTCGTCGTCGAGTATCTCCGCGCCGTCGCCCGCCGTCTCCGCCTCTCTGGCAGAGACGGGGTCGGCCTCGTCCGTCCGTTCCGCGTCCGACGGTCCGTCGGTCCGAACGACGGCCCGGTCGGCGTCGTCCGCGTCGGCCGACTCGCTGCCGTCTAGCACCGCGGCACCCTCGGCGAGTTGCCGGAACTCGCCCGCGTCGGCGTCTTCGCTCTCCAGATACGACTCGACCCGTTCGCTCGCCCGGCGGGTCGCGTCGGCGAGTGCGTCCGATTCGTCCGCGTGCGCGTCGAGAGCGTCGGCGACCGACGAGGCATCGTCGGACGGCGAGGCGTCGTCGGACGGCGACTGGGGTGCGGACGCGGGTTCTGCCGGCGGAGACGGGCCGGGGGGAGACGACGAACTGGGTGATGGAGACGGAGATGCGGACGGCGACGGAGACGGAGATGCGGACGGAGACGACCCTTCGTCGTCGCCGGCGACGGCGTCCGTCACCGCGTCGCTGACGCGCGCCTCTATCTCGGCCGTCGCGCCGTCGATGGAGTCCGCGACGGCGCGTTCGGTGGCGATGGCGACCGTCTCGCGCAGGTCGTCCTCGTCGATGCCCGACCCGTCCAGTCGCCGGGCGACGGCCGCGGCGTTCGCGTCGAGGCGGACGGCGGTCCGACCGACGGCGGCGACGGCGACGCCGAGGCCGGCGAGGACGGCGGCCGGCGCGAGGCGGGCCGTCGTGACCGCCGCGAGCGAGGTTCCGCCGTCGAGGCCGTACCAGACGCCCGCCCCGGCGAGGCCGAGTCCGACGGCCGTCGGCGGCAGCGCTCGGAGGTGATAGCCGGCGGCGCGTCGGACGGCGTCTCGCAGTCGCATGCGCGGTCGGTCGGCCGGTCGGCAGTTAACTCTCCCGACCCCGTTACAAGATATGAGAACCGCGGCGGCGTCAGTCCTCGCCGGACTCGTAGTGTTCGCCCGCCGCCTCCGGGATGCGGGTGCGGCCGACGAGGGCGAGGACGACGATGACCGTCACGTACGGGATGGTCTGGATGAGCGAGTCGGGCACGGTGTAGCCGGGGACCTGCTGGAGGCGAATCTGGACGGCCTCCAGTCCGGCGAACAGGAACGACGCGCCGAACGCGCCGATGGGGTTGTAGTTGCCGAACAGGTAGGCGACGATGGCGATGAACCCCTTGCCGTTGACCATCGTCTGGTTGTTCCCGAGGAACTGCCCGAGTCCCAGCGAGAGCGCCGCGCCGCCGATGCCGGCGAGGAAGCCGGACAGGAGCGCACTCGCGTAGCGACCCGCGACACGTCCACGCCGACGGTGTCGAGGGCGCGCGGGTTCTCGCCGGAGGCGCGCACGTGACTGCCGAACGAGGTGCGGTTGAGGACGAACCACGAGGCGGGCACGGCGACGAGCATCGCGTAGACGGCGGGCGTGGCGGTGAAGACGGCGCCGAAGAAGGGGATGTCCGAGAGGACCGGAATCACCCACGTCGGCAGCGACGTGCCGATGTTGTCCGTGTTGACGCCGCCGTAGTACACCGTCGCGGCGAACGGCGCGAGACCGAGGGCGATGAGCCACACCGCCAGCCCGGCGATTATCTGGTCGGCCTTGTAGCGGATACAGACCACCGCGAACAGCGCGGCGAACAGCACCGAGGCGAGGATGCCCGCGCCGAAGCCCACCCAGAGGTTCGGGACGAACAGCGTCGTCCCGTCCGGACCGATGATGGAGGGGACGAGGATGGCGACGAACGCCGAGATGATGAGCAGTCCCTCCAGCCCGATGTTGATGACGCCGGACTTCTCCGCGAAGATGCCGCCGAGGGCGGCGAAGACGATGGGCACCGAGAGGCGGAGCGCCGACGCCAGCGTGCTTCGCTCGGTCAGTATCGAGGCGAGGTTCGCCCAGATGCTCTCGGGGAAGACGAACCCGAGGAGACCGATGAGGACGAAGACGCCCAGGGCGCCCCCGACCAGCGTCTCGCGGTACGACCAGTCGCGTTCGAGGAGTCCGGAGAGTCCGGTCTGCGTGCTCATCGCTCCTCACCTCCCGAGGCGGGTTCGCCGCCGTCCGTGGCGACGGCCTTCGAGTCGGGTTCCTCCAGATCCACGACGTTCGTCCCGATGGCGCGGAAGAACTCCGGCATGGCGACGAACAGGATGATGAGACCCCGGAGGACGCCGACGAGTTGCTTCGGGACGCCCGTCTCGAACTGCACCGCGAGCGACCCGGACTTCAGCGTGCCGAACAGCAACGCGGCCGGGAACACCCCGAGCGGATTGTTGCCCGCGAGGATGGAGACGGTGATGCCGTCGAAGCCGAGGGCGGGCACGCCCGTCTGCCACTTCCCCATCACCATCAGGACCCACACCGCGCCGCCGACGCCGCCGAGGGCACCCGAGAGCATCATGCTGCTCACGACGGTCCGTTTGGCGTCGACGCCGCCGTACTCGGCGGCTTCGGGCTGGATACCGCTCGTCCGCAGGTCGTAGCCGTACGACGTGCGTTCGATGAGGAACCAGATGGCGGCCACCAGCGCGAGTGCGAACACGAGAGTGAGAACCGCGAAGTCACCGCCCCGCGGGAAGACGACGGGCGCGAGCGTCGCGTAGCCGGGGAGCGGCGCCGTCTCGACGACCTGCGAGTCGGGGTTGCGGAAGAACTGCGAGACGGCGACGAACGCCAACTGCGCGGCGATGAAGTTGAGCATGATGGTCGTGATGACCTCGTTCGCGTCGGCGTACGCCTTCAGCGCCCCGGGGATGGCCGCGTAGAACGCGCCCGCGGCGGCGCCGGCGAGGACGCCGACGGGGACCAGAAGCACGCTCCCGGCCAGTCCGCCGGGGACGACGGGGACGAGGGTGCCGACGACGAGCGCCGTCACCAGTCCGCCGACGACGAGTTGCCCCTGCGTCCCGATGTTGAACAGGCCCGCGCGGAACGCCACGGCGACGGAGAGGCCCGTGAAGACGAGCAGCGTCGTCTCCTTCATCGTCAGCGCGACGCTGAAGTTCAGCGGGTTCCACTGCGACGTGAACAGCGCCTTCGTCACGAGCGGTCCGGTGAACGTCAGCGCACCCGTGAACGGACTCCACGCGGGGTTGACGAGGGGCCCGGACATGATGGCCGGGTTCAGCGGGTTGCCGAACGCCCCGTTGAACAGTACGAAGTAGACTTCGAGAGGGTCGTAACAGAAGCCGAGGCCGAAGTAGACGGCGGCCGCCTGCGAACAGGTGGTGATGCGGCCCGACGCGAGGATGAGCACCGCGCCGACGAGAATCGCGAGGACGAGGGCGGCGAGGCTGATGAGCAGGCGTTCGACGCCCGAGAGGGCGACGATTCGGCGGAGCATCGACCTGACAGTCCGGCGCGCGTCGGCGGCGGCGCTCATCGGTCAACCTCCGTTCCCTCGTCGGCGGCACCGCCGTCGGCCACCGCGTCTTCGGTCTGCGACTCGGTCTCCGGGCGTTCGCCCGCCATGAGCAGACCGATCTCTCCTCGGTGACGTTCTGCGGGTCGACCACGTCCATGAACTCGCCGTCGTGCATGACGGCGAGGCGGTCCGACAGCCCCTGCACCTCGTCGAGTTTCGAGGAGACGAGGAGGACGGCCTTGCCCGCGTCGCGGAGTTCGAGCAGTCGGTCGTGGATGAACTCGGTCGAGCCGATGTCGACCCCGCGGGTCGGGTGCGTGGCGACGACGAGTTCCGGTTCCCGTTCGAACTCGCGGCCCACGATGAACTTCTGCTGGTTGCCGCCCGACAGCGACTCCGCGTCCGCGTCGGGGTTCGGCGGTCGGACATCGTACTCGCGGATGATGTCCTCGGTGTGGCCGCGGGCCGTGTCCCAGTCGATGTTGCCGCGGGTGGCGAACGGCGCGCTGTGTTGGCTGCCGAGGATGCCGTTCTGCACGAGGTCGAACTCCATCACCAGCCCCCGTTCGTGCCGGTCCTCGGGGATGTACGCCATCCCGGCGTCGATGCGGTCCGAGCGAGGCGCGCGGGTGATGTCCTCGCCGAGGTAGGTGACGCTGCCCTCGGTGGGTTCGCGGAGTCCGGTGATGGACTCGATGAGTTCGGACTGGCCGTTGCCGTCCACGCCGGCGATGCCGAACACTTCGCCCTCGCGCACGTCGAAGGAGACGCCGGAGACGGTCTCGATACCGCGGTTGTCCTCCGCGGAGAGGCGGTCCGTCGAGAGGACGACGTCGCCCGGTTCGGTCGGGTTCTTGTCCGTCTGCAGGAACACTTCGCGGCCGACCATCAGTTCGGCGAGTCGTTCCCGCGAGGTGTCCTCGGTCTTCACGGTGCCGACGTTCTCGCCGTCGCGGAGGACGGTCACGTCGTCGGCGGCGTGCATCGCCTCGCCCAGCTTGTGGGTGATGAAGATGATGGTCTTGCCCTGCGCCGTCAGTTCCTCGAAGACCTCGAACAGGTCCTCGACCTCCTGCGGCGTCAGCACGGCGGTCGGTTCGTCCAGGATGAGGATGTCGGCGCCCCGGTACAGCGCCTTGAGAATCTCGACGCGCTGTTGCACGCCGACGCTCACGTCCTCTATCGTCGCCTCCGGGTCGACGTCGAACCCGTATCGCCCGGACAGGTCTCGCACGTCACGCCGCGCGCCCTCTCTGTCGACCGCGAGCCCGAACCACTTGCGTGGTTCGTTCCCGAGAACGATGTTCTCGGTCACGGTCATCGGGTCCACGAGCATGAAGTGCTGGTGAATCATCCCGACGCCCGCGTCGATGGCGTCTCGGGGGGAGGAGAACTGCCGTTCCTCGCCCTCGATGACGACGCGTCCCTCGGTCGGTCGGTACAGACCGTAGAGGACGTTCATCAGCGTCGTCTTCCCCGCGCCGTTCTCTCCGAGAAGTGCGTGCACCGTGCCGCGCTCGACGGTCAGGTCGACGTCATCGTTGGCGATGACCCCTGGGAACCGCTTGGTGATTCCGTCGAGGTGGACCGCGGTGGTCATGTTATCCTCCACTCTCGCGCGTTCGTTTAAACTCGTTTGGTTTCGCGCCGGTCGCGGCACCGAGACAGTTAGATTTCGGAACGTCCGGCGCCGAGACGGCGGTCCGGCGGGCGGCGAATCTGACCGCGACCGACAGCGGTCGCTCGCGACGCCCGTCGGTGTCGCCGTCCGCGCCGTCGCGAAAGAAGTCGTGCGTGTGGTCGCGTCGTCGCCGCGGGTGCGACGCCGTCGTCGTCGCGCGAGCGCCGTCTACTCCATCGACGACGGGACCGAAATCTCGCCGTCGATGATTGCCTGTCGGCTCTCGCTGACCGCCGTCTTGACGTCCTCGGGTATCTCGCCGCCGATTTCCTGCCCGTAGACGCACTCGATGCCGTTCTGGTCGAGGCCGAGCGTCGTCGTCTCGCCGCCGTTGTACGAGTCTTCGACGACGTTCTCGACGGACGTGAACACGGCCGTCTCGACGCGCTTGACCATCGAGGCGAGGATGACGTTCGCGTAGTTCGGGTCGGTCTGCGACTGGTCGGAGTCGACGCCGATGGCGAACTTGTCCTGCTCCTGTGCCGCCTGGAAGACGCCGAGACCCGTCCCGCCGGCCGCGTGGTAGACGATGTCGACGCCGTCCTCGTACATCGAGGTGGCTATCTCCTTGCCCGCCGCGGAGTCGGAGAACGACCCGGCGTACGCCGCCGAGATACTGATGTTCTCGTCGGCGTGCTTGACGCCGGCCTCGTAGCCGGCCTGGAACTTCTTGATGAGGGGGGCTTCGACGCCGCCGACGAAGCCGACCTGCGTCGAGTCGCCGGACGTGGCGCCCGCGCCGGCCTCGAACTGCTGGGTCGTCAGGAGACCCGCGAGGTGACCGACGAGGAACGACCCCTCGTGCTCCTTGAACGCGTAGGAGGCGACGTTGTCGCGGTCGATGACGTCGTCGACCAGCATGAACTTCTGGTCGGGGAAGTTCTGCGACGT
The DNA here is from genome assembly GCF_009741955.1 of Halogeometricum sp. CBA1124. Taxonomy (NCBI): domain Archaea; kingdom Methanobacteriati; phylum Methanobacteriota; class Halobacteria; order Halobacteriales; family Haloferacaceae; genus Halogeometricum; species Halogeometricum sp. CBA1124. The sequence continues at coordinate 9,080 of NZ_WPCD01000132.1, forward strand.
CTCCTGCAGCGCGGACTTCTGCGCGAAGCCGATACAGCAGACGAGGTCGTAGTCGGGGTTCTGCGACTGCGCGAACCGGCGCTGGAACGTCGGGAACTCCTCGGCCGCCGAGGGTTGCGCCTCGTTGTACGCGACGTTCAGTTCGGACTGCGCGCGTTCGATGCCGCGCTTGGCGGCGTCGTTGAACGACTTGTCGCCCAGACCGCCGAGCGCGTACACCATGCCGACGTTCGCGGCCGGGCCGCCCTCCTCGGTGGTCGCCTGCGTCGTCTCCGCGGACTCGGTCTCGGTCGTCTCGGCGCCGCCCTCGGTCGCCGTCGAGTCGCCGCCCTCGGTCGGTCCGCCGCTACACCCTGCCAGACCTGCGATACCCGCGACACCTGTCGCCTTCAAGAACTTGCGTCTATCCATCTCTATGGACACCTATACGGTTAGCCGACGCGAGATGGCCATAAGTGCGTCGCTTCCATTCTCGATTCTGTGAATGCGGTGGAGATATCCTGACGAACGGTTAGCGCAGCGAGAATGGGCTGAACGTTCTCACAGTTAGCCGGCGGATTCGACGGCCGCCTCGACGACGTCGGTGGCCGCCTCGACGAGGGCGTCCACGTCGTCGGCCTCGGCGTAGACGCGCACGTACGGTTCGGTGCCGGAGGGGCGGACGAGCACCCACGACGCGTCCGGCCGTTCGAGACGGACGCCGTGTTCGGTGTCGACGTCCGCCTCGGGGAACGCCTCGGGGAGCGTCGTCTCCAACGTCGCCATGGCGGCCGTCTTCCGTTCGTCGGGGCGAGGCGACGCTCACCTTCCGGTAGGGGCGTTCTGTGACGGGTTCGCGGAGCGTCGAGAGGCCGGACTCGGCGACCAGACGGGTGAAGACGGCCGCCGAGGCGACGCCGTCTATCCACCCGCCGAGTCCGGGGTGGATGTGCTTCCACGGTTCGGCGGCGAACACCACGTCGCCGCCGCCGGCGCGCGCGGCGGCGATGCCCTCGTGCAGTGCGCCGAGGCGAACCCGTTCGACCCGGCCGCCCGCCGCGCGGACCCGTTCGTCGATGCGGCCCGACGCGTTCGGCGTCGTCACGACCACCGGGTCGTCCGCGTCCGCGGCGCGCACGAAGTGTTCCGCGAGGACGGCGACGACGGTGTCCTCGTGGACCACCTCGCCGTCCGGGCCGACGACGACGATGCGGTCGGAGTCGCCGTCGTGGGCGATGCCG
>NZ_WPCD01000135.1:0-10072 GCF_009741955.1 Halogeometricum sp. CBA1124
CGGTGATGGGGCCGAAGCACCTCGCCAGCATCAAGGGCCCCCTGCCGCAGATTCCGCTGATGCCCACCGGCGGCATCGACATCGACAACGTCGCGGACTACGTCGAAGCCGGTGCCGTCGTCGTCGGCGCGGGGAGCGCCATCATGGACGGCGACGCCATCGCGGCGGGCGACTTCGAGTCCATCACCGAGACGGCCCGCGAGTTCACGCGGGTCATCGAGGACGCCCGCGAGTAGCGCTCAGACCCCCGACGGGACGTGCCCGGCGTGGTCGTCCCCGACGCGTTCTCGGAGCGCTTCGGCGTCCGTCTCGCCGTCCAGCGAGACGAGGTACGCCGCGCCGTCCTCGTCGCCGTAGACTCGCTGGAAGTCGTAGACGAAGCGGCGACGGTCACGTCGTCCGGAACGGCGTCGTCGTCGACGAGAAACCGAACCTGCGCTCCGACCGCCCGTTCGACCAGCCGATTCACCGCGACGCTCGCGGGCGTGTCGCCGTCGAACACGCCGTCGTCGCGCGCCGACTCGACGACTGGCGCGAGTCGCTCGACGGCCGCCTCGACGGCCGGCGGCATCGACTTCTGGCCGTCGGCCCTGCCCGTCACCGACTCGTAGGCGGCGGTGACGGCTCCGCACCCGGTGTGGCCGAGGACGGCGATCAGGTCCACGCCCAGCACGGACACCGCGTAGCCGACGGCGTCGTTGACGACGCGTTCGCCGTCGACGTCGGTCCACGCCTGGTTGCCGACGTTGACGCTGGTGAACAGGTCGCCGTCCGCGTGCGCGCTCCAGACGCCTTCGGCGGGGACGCGCGAGTCCGAACACGACACGGAGACGGCGTCGGGCGCTGTCCGTCTCTGACCCCGTCGAAGTGGTCCGCGGCGATGCGCGCCACGTGTTCGTCGTTGCCCTGCAGTAACCGTTCGAGTACGTCCACACGAGTCGAGTGACGCGTAGCGGGTATCAATCGGTCGGAATCCGGCACTTCTTTCGGTCCCGTGGACGACTGCCGAGGCATGACCACCGGCGGCATCGTGTTCTTCCGGACGACGAACCGCGAGGCGACGACGGCGTTCTACACCGACACCGTGGGTGCGGAGGTGTGGCTCGAACAGTCGGGGTGTACCATCCTCCGGCACGGCAACATGCTGTTCGGCCTCTGCGACGGCGAGGAGACGGAGGCGGAGGGCATCGTCACGTTCGTCTACGACACGGACGACGAGGTGGACCGGATGCACGAACGCGTCGGCGACGCGGCGCGCGAGGACCCCCACGAGAACGACCAGTACGACATCTACCAGTTCTTCGCCACGGACCCGGACGGCCGGACGGTGGAGTTCCAGACGTTCCGTCACGACGTGTCGGACCCGCTCTGACGGGCGGTCCCCCGCCGGACCGTCGGGGGCGGGCCACCCGAACGGACGCCCCGCGTCCGAGGTGGCGGACCCCGGCCCCGAAGGCGGACTCGACGACCGGACCCGCCGATTACGTGTTGGAGAGGTACGTGTCGTACTCCGCGATGAACGACCGTAGTTCTGCGGGTTCGGGTGCGCGATTGTGTCGCATGAAGATGCTGGCGACGGAGTTCGCGAGGACGAGCGACGCCCCGGGCGACAGGTCCTCCGTGAGCGCGAGCGTCATCCCGCTGAGGAAGTGTTCCTCCGCGTTACGGAGTTGGTGTGGGTCCACCACCTGCGGCGCTCTCGCCGAGAGCACCTCGTCCGGCGTCGCCACGGTGGCACCGTTCTGCGACTGCATCACGTATCGTGAGACGCCGAACCGTCGTCTGAGACGCTCGACCGTGGGTTCCGTGTCGCCCCCGTCGTCGAGGAGCGCGTCGCGGAACCGCCGGGTCTGGCTCCGACTCGCGGTGATGGTCACCGTCACCACGTCGTCGAGAGCGGCGAGCGCCTCACAGCCACGCTCGAGTTCGGCCGGAGAGAGGTGGGTGACCTCGCCGGGGACGAAGTGGACGTGCTTCGGTGGCGCCTCCAGTCGCGGCCACAACTCGGTCCGGAACGCGTCGACGATGTCGACCAGTTCGGCCGTCGAGTACCACGAGCCGATGGAGAGGACCGTGTTCCCGTCCACGAGGCCGGCGAACTCGCTCGCACCGATTCGGTCCTCGATGACCTGCCAGTTGATGCGGTCGAAGTTCGGTTCGGTCAGCAGGAACTTTCGGTCCTCGAACCAGACGTAGTCGGTGCTCGTCACCTGGCCCAGGGTGACCAGCGTCTGGTTCTGGAAGGGGTGAGCGAACTCCGGACGTATCGGGTCGCCCATCCGTCCGATCAACGTGACGTCGTATCCGAGTTCGTCGAAGACGCCGCCGACGTGCGCGACGAGACCGCCGGGTTCGGTTCTGGTCTCCCGCCACTCCACGCGTGGAGGCGCATCGCTCGTCTCGTACCGGACGAGTTCCTCACGGAACGCGTCGAACTTTCGAATCCGTTCGTAGTCGCCGCCCGGCGCCCGGTGGATGAACTCGCGCATCCGGTCGATGAACGCGTCGAAGCAGAGCACGGCGGACGCGTCGCCGAACGAGTCCGGCAACTCGGTTCGGCAGGCCTCGAGGTGTCGCCGGGTCTCCGAGTCGATTTCGCTCGTGTGCGTCGTCCCGTTCTGACGGAGTTCGATTCTGGATGCGGCGTAGTCGACGTTTCTGGCGCCCGTGTCGCCGACGGTCACGACCGACGAATCGACCGACGCCGCGTCGGCACCGACGTTCACGGTCAGCGACGCGCGGATGTCGTACTCGGTGTAGTAGTAACTGGTGAGCGTCCCGCGTCTGGTCACTTTCTCGCCGGTCTCCGTGTCGTACCCCTCGAACCGAACCTCGAAGCTGTCGACCGAATAGGCGGTGGTGAGCGACGACAGGTCGGCCAGACAGTCTCGGATTCGGATGTACTCCTTCGGGAGCGCCGGTAGTTCCGTCTCGTCGCCGAGTGGCGTCGCCAGCGGCCAGATGGACTCCGAGAGGAACCGGTCGAGAACCAACGCCAGACTGGGGTTCGTCACGTAGTAGCCCTGACCGTCGTCGTCGACGTGTTCGTAGCCCTCTTGGACCCAGTACAGGCCGCGCCGCCGATCGGTCGTGAGCGCGAAGTCTTCGCGGGTCGAGACGAACCGGACTTTGTCGACGGTGTCCGGAATCGACGCCCCGTCTCCGATGTCGTTCGACTCCGTCGAGACGTTCGACACGACGAGTCTGACCTGTTGGTCCGTGCAGGCGGCGAGGTCGTCCACGACGACCCCCAGTCTGCTGACGGGGACGAGGAGGAAGACGTCCCGTTCGGCCGACTGTACCAGGTCGCTGATGTACCGCCTGATGGTACTCTCGCTCTTGAACAGGGCGACCCCGCTCTCGACCTTCTCGACGGTATCGTGCAGGTCTTCGAGATACGTCTCGGCCTGCGACAACTGGTCGCGAATCGAGGAGAACGACTCGCTGGGGTCGACAGCGTAGGCCTTCTGCGGGTAGTCGTCGATAACCTCGACCAGCCCTCGTTCGCGGAGTCTGTCGACGATGTCGTACACCCGCTGTTTGGGGACCTCACTCGCCTCTGCGACGTCGGTCATCGTCTGCGTCCCTCCTCGAACGAGTGCGAGGTACACCTCGGTTTCGTACGTCGTCAAGTCGACGTTGGACTGGAGCGTCTCGCGAAGGCGCGCGAGTTTCGCGTCGTCCTCGGCGGTCATTGGCCGATTCTCGTACTGCTACGGTAAGCCATTTGCTGAACTGGACCCGTTCGCGGTACCATGTGTCGTAGTAACACGACCGACACACATAATACTGTAGACTTTCCTCACGATAGTTGTGAATATGAATTCGAACCACGGTTCGGTGCTCGCCGACGCTCCGCACCGAGTGGCGCGCCTGTGCGTCGGGCGAGACGCGCACGGCGATGTGCCCGACGAGACGGTGGCACTGTCCGACCCCGAGGACGACGACCTCGGAGACTACGACGTCCTCTGGTGGCATCGGGAACGACCGTTGGACCGGTCCGTCCGGACACACCTCGACGACGCGAGCGACCGTCTCCGCGAATATCTCTCGGCGGGTGGCGGTCTCCTGTTGACGCACGGGGCCGTCGAGGCGGCCGAAGCGCTCGGTATCGAGGCGGTCCGTCCGGACGCGGTCGAGCCGACGGACGCCGAGAAGTCCGGGTTTCTGGTCCGGGCGCAGCACGAAGACCACCCGCTCTTCGAGGGCATCGACACGCTCAGGCCGGAGTCGGCGCCGGCGGGCGACGCGGTGACCGTCGCCTACGACTCGTTCCACCCGCGCGACGCGGACGTCCTCGCGTCTCGACGGCTCGACGGCGAGGACTGTCCGAGCGAGGCGTCCGTCATGTGCTGGTCCGTCGAGGCGGGGCGCGTCGTCGGCGCGGGAGCGGCCTCGCCGGTCGAGGCACCGAGACGCAGCGACGACTGTTCGAGAACTGTCTCGGGTACGCCGCGGGGGCGGGCGAGGCGCCGGCGACGACGGGCCGACCGAAGGGTCGCGAGGAGTTCGGCGCCCTCCGCGAGGCGGTTCCCGACGAGAATCACCGACCCGCGTACCACTCACCGCGCCGGCGAACTGGCTCAACGACCCCAACGGGCTGGTGCAGTGGAACGGTCGGTACCACCTGTTCTACCAGTACAACCCCGCCGGACCGTTCCACGGGACGATCCACTGGGGACACGCCGTCTCCGACGACCTCGTCTCCTGGACCGACGAGCCGATAGCGCTCGCGCCGGAGCAGGGCGGCCCCGACGCCACAGGCGTCTGGTCGGGCTGTTTCGTCGACGACGACGGGACGCCCACGGTGATGTACACCGGCGGGTCGGGAAACGACCAGCTCCCGTGTCTCGCACGGGCGACCGACGACGCGTTGCGAAACTGGGAGAAAGCGTCGCAGAACCCGCTCATCCAGCGAGTGCCCGACGAAGTCGACGTCCTCCAGACCATCGACTGGCACCGAGAGTTCCGCGACCACTGCGTCTGGCGGGAGGACGAGACGTGGTACCAGATAATCGGCTCGGGCATCGACGGCGAGGGGGGTGCGGCCCTCCTCTTCGAGTCCGACGACCTGATAGAGTGGGAGTACTGCCACCCGCTGTTGACCGGCGACTGGCGGCGCACGGGACAGATGTGGGAGTGTCCCGAGTTGCTTCGGTTCGACGACGGTGCGGTACTGCACGTCTCCGACTACTCGAAGGTCGTCTGGTTCGTCGGCGAGTACGACGAGTCCCGACGCCGGTTCGACCCCGACGAGACCGGTCTGCTCGACCACGGCGTCTTCTACGCGCCGCAGTCGTTCGTGGACGACGACGGCCGGACGGTGATGTTCGGCTGGCTGAAAGAGGACCGCGACGAGGGGGCGCAGTGGGACGCCGGGTGGTCCGGTGCCATGTCGCTCCCGCGCGTCGTCTCGCTCGGCGACGACGGGTCGCTTCGATACTCGCTGCCGGAGGAACTCGAGTCCCTGCGCCAGACGCACCACTCGTACACCGACCTCACCGTCTCCCCGGACGAACCGACGGCGCTCTCCGGCGTCGAAGGCGACACGCTGGAGCTGAAGCTGACGGCCGACGCGTCCAACGTCGGCGAGTTCGGTATCGTGCTCCGCGAGACGCCCGACGGGGCGGAGCGGACGGTCGTGCGGTGTAACGTCAGGAAGCGCACGGTGACCGTCGACCGGTCGCAGTCCTCCCGGAGCGACGCCGCCAACGACCGACCGCACTCGATGCCCGTCTCGCTCGAACCCGACGGGACGCTGTCGCTGCACGTCTACCTCGACCGGTCGGTCCTGGAACTGTTCGCGAACGACGCCCAGGCGCTCGCGACGCGTATCTACCCGACCCGTGCGGACAGCACCGGCGTCTCGCTGTACGCCGCCGACACCGACGTATCGGTTGAGACGCTCGAAATCTGGGAACTGGGGGCCTGAGCAGAATTAATCACTTTCGTTGGGAAAACTTGAAATAGCTGTGTGATAGTGGTTGTGTCGATGAGTGGTATAACAATCGACCATGTACGAAAGGAGTACGAGTCCGACGCCGGGACGATACGAGCCGTCGACGACGTGAGCCTCGACGTCGAAGACGGCGAGTTCCTCACCATCGTCGGGCCCTCCGGTTCGGGGAAGTCCACGCTCCTGCGTATGATCGCAGGGCTCGAGGACATCACCGGGGGCGAAATCAGGATCGGGGAGACCGTCGTGAACGACATCGCACCGCAGAACCGCGGCGTCGCGATGGTGTTCCAGAACTACGCGCTGTACCCGCACATGACCGTCCGTCAGAACATGTCCTACGGACTGAAGCTGACGACGGACCTCGACGACGAACAGATAACCGAGCGGGTCGAGGACACCGCGGAGATGATGGGCATCGGAGACCTCCTCGACAAGAAGCCGAACAACCTCTCCGGCGGCCAACAACAGCGCGTCGCGACCGGCCGCGCTATCGTTCGCCAACCCGACGTGTTCCTGTTCGACGAACCGCTGTCGAACCTCGACGCGAAGCTTCGGCTCCACATGCGGACCGAACTCCAGCGCATTCAGGAGGAACTGGAGACCACCTCGGTGTACGTCACGCACGACCAGACCGAGGCGATGACGATGTCCGACCGCATCGTCATCCTCTCCGAGGGGACGATTCAGCAGGTGGGCACGCCCGCAGAGGTGTACGCCGAGCCGGTCAACAGGTTCGTCGCCGACTTCATCGGGTCGCCGTCGATGAACTTCTTCGACGTGGAACTGGCGGGGGGAGGTTCTGCACGGCGAGAACTTCGAGTACCGGATACCGTCGGACCTGGCGACGACCGTCGAGGCGAACAGCGAGAGCGACTCCCTCGTCCTCGGTATCAGGCCCGAACACATCGGCGTCGAGTCGGACGGCGCGGACACCGTCACGGCGGAACTCGACGTCCTCGAACACGAGGGAAGCGACAACTACCTCTACCTCTCGAAGGGCGGCTCAGAGTGGACGGTCCGGGTCGACGGGAACACCCGGTTCGAGGGGGGAGAGTCGGTCGAGTTCACGCTCCCTTCGGAACACCTCCACGTGTTCGACGGGAAGACGGGCGAGAACCTCGTCGTAGACGAGGGTGTGACGGCTCAGACCGACGAATCCTCCGTGACCGTATAGGGCGAACGACCAGCGACGACCAGCCGATACGAGACCAGCGACCATGACAAGTTCAGACAACACGAACGGTAAGACGCAACGGACGACGATCGACCGCCGCCGCGTGCTGAGCGCGAGCGGTGCCGCTATCGCGACGGGGCTCGCCGGGTGCGCCGGCCTGACCGGCGGCGGCGGCGGCAGCAGCGGAACGAGCAGCGGGGACGACGGCGGCGGTTCCAGCGGCGACGTCGAGATAGACTACTGGATGTACTTCGGCGCACAGGAGCGAGAGGAGATGACGGCGCTCATCGAGGAGTTCAACTCGCTCGACAACGGCATCCACGTCAACGAGCAGGGGATTCCGTTCCCGGAGTTCCTCAACAAACTGTTCACCGCGGTCAACTCCGGTAACGCGCCGCACGTCGCGAGTTACTACGGGTCCTACGGCCGCCACCTCGAACCCGTCACACATCCCATCGACGACTACCTCTCGAAGGGTGCGAAGAACGAGTACTTCGACATCGCCTGGGACAACCTCCAGGTCGACGGCTCGACGTACGCGCTACCCATCGACATCCACGGGAAGGCGTTGTACACGAACGACAGCGTCCTCGAGTCGGCGGGCGTGGAACCGGACTTCACCGACTGGGAGGCGTTCTCGACGCCTGCGACACCATCGTCGACGAGACGGACTCCCGCGCGTTCTCGTTCCTGAACTGGAACTCCGGGCAGGCCGCGTTCCGCGCGTACCTCATCGCACTGACGCAGGCGGGCGGCGACGTCGTCACCGGCGAACCGGGGAACTACGAGGTGGCGTACGACAGCGACGTCGGAATGCAGACGGCGGAACTGATGACGAACGTCACCGGCGACTTCGGCTGGGACATCCCGCAGTTCCAGAGCGACTCCGCGCGCGTGCAGGACTTCCTCGCCGACGACCTCGGGATGTTCATCGCCGGGACGTGGTCGGTGAACAACTTCGAGAACGAGGACGGAAATCTCCCGGAAGACCTCTCGTTCAGCTTCCAGAAGCCGTTCTTCTTCCCCGGCGACGGCGAGGACGTCGCGTGGGCGGAGTCGAACTCGCTGTACTTCCCGACGAACCCCAACCACACCGAGGAGGAGAAGCAGGCCGCCGTCGAGTTCGCCGAGTACGTCACGCAGAACAACACGCTGTGGGCGTCCGCGGGCGGACACCTGCCCGCCGCCGAGTCCGTCGCGACGTCCAGCGAGGTCAAGAACACCGCGCTCTGGAAGGAACACGGGACCATCGAGACGATGTACGAGATGGTCTCGAACGGGAAGGTTCGCTACCAGCCGAAGACGGCGATACACCTCAACAGCGACCGGTTCTGGGGTCCGTTCCTCGACATGTACATCCAGAACACGGACGTGCAGTCGGGCGTGACGGCGAGCGTCGACGAACTCAAACAGGCACTCGAACAGTAGGTGCACGACATGAGCAACGTCGAAACGGCGACGGAAACCCGGACGGCGAACCGATGGGAGCAACTCTTCGACCGCTCGACGCGGGAGTTGCTCGTCGGGTTGCTGTTCGCAGCCCCGTACCTCGTGCTGTTCGCGGTGTTCCTCCTGTACCCCCTGCTGAAGGGCCTGTACATGAGCCTGCACGAGTGGAACTTCCTCGAACCGTCGAAGTCGACGTTCGTCGGCTTGGAGAACTACGCGCGGATGCTGGAAGACCCGGCGTTCTGGAACGCGCTGTGGAACACGCTCGAATTCGTCGGGATGACCGTCCCCCTCATCGTGGGTCTCAGTCTCGTCCTCGCGCTGGGACTGAACAAGGAACTGAAGGGGAGCCGTATCCTGCAGTTCGTCTACTTCAGCCCGTACGTGCTGACTGTCGCCGTCGTCGGCATCGTCTGGGCGCAGATGTTCGCTCAGGGCGGGGTCGGCACGCAGTACTTCGGCTGGCTGTTCTCGGGGTCGCCCCTGAACTCGAAGTTCTGGGCGATGCCCGTCATCGTCGTCACGACGGTGTGGTGGCAGGCGGGCTTCTACTTCGCCGTCCTGCTCGCGGCCCGACAGAACGTCCCCGACCGCCTCTACGAGGCGGCGCGACTCGACGGCGCCGGTCCGTGGCGCATGTTCCGGGACGTGACGCTCCCGCACATGAAGAACGGACTCCTGTTCGTCGTCATCGCCTCGACTATCTTCCAGTTCCAGGTGTTCGGCCAGCCGTACCTGATGACGAAGGGCGGACCGGTCGGCAACACGGAGACGCTCGTCTACTACCTCTACCAGCTCGGGTTCCAGACGCGCGAACTCGGCTTCGGGTCCGCGGTGGGGTACACCCTGCTGTTGATACTGGTCGGCGTGTCGGCACTGAACTACGTCATCGTGGGGACCAACGATGAGTAACGCAGACGCCTCGCGGTCGCTGACGGACCGTCTCACCGACCGAGACACCCTGTACCGAATCGGCCTCTACGTCGCGATGTACGGGCTGGCGGTGGTGTTCTTCGTCCCGTACTGGCGGATGTTCCAGCTCTCGGTGACGCCGATGAGCGTCCTCTCGCAGGGGGGGTTCCACTGGATACCGCCGGAGGTCACGTTCGCCGTGTGGCAGCGCTACCTGCTCGAGGAACCGATCATCTACCAGTGGGCGTTCAACACGCTGCTCATCGCCAGCATCACGACGTTCATCGTGCTGGTCGTCGACTCGATGATAGCGTTCTCCATCACGCGGTTGGACTGGCCCGGTCAGGGACTCATCCTCGCTGTCATCATGGCGAGCTTCATGATTCCCGGCTACGTCAACATCATCCCGCTGTACACCCTCATCAACGACCTCGGGCTGATGAACTCGTACTGGGCAATCATCCTGCCGTTCGCGGCCGGACCGCTCGGCGTGTTCCTCCTCGTGCAGTTCTTCCGGGACATCCCCGAGGAGTTGGAGGAGGCGGCGCGGCTCGACGGCTTCTCGTCGCTGCGCATCT
>NZ_WPCD01000262.1:0-4395 GCF_009741955.1 Halogeometricum sp. CBA1124
GGACGGGACGGGACGGGACGCGGCGTCAGGCCGGGACGCCCACGTCCTCTCTGACCGTCTCGAGGAACTGTTCGGGGAACTCCACGTGCGGCAGGAGTTTGGCGTCGTCGAAGACGACGAGTCTACAGTCGGCCGCCTCGGCGAGTTCGCGCCCGCGCTTCAGCGGAACGAGGTCCGAGTCGCGACCCCACACCAGCGTCACCGGCACGTCCACGTCGCGAGTGCGGTTTCGAGGTCCACCTCGGAGTTGAGGTAGCCGCTGATGAACGACGCCGGTGCGAAGCGGGCGTCTGCTGGTGGGCGGTCCGCCACTCGTAGTCGGTCCACTCCTCGGACACTCGGCTCGGGTCGGCGTAGCCGTGGTCGGCGTGAAGTACCGAATCGACGGCTTCGACCCGAGGAGGTTGAACACCGCCTCGCCGACGAGGGGCGCGCGAATCAGTTCGCGGAGCCACTGCTTCGGTTCCGGCCCGCCGCGTCGGTGGGGCAGACCGAGAATCATCCGCGACACGTCCGGGTCTGCGCCGACGAGGTAGGCGGCCGCAGCGAGGAGGCGACGACGGCGGGGTCGTCGAACTCCGAGACGAAGTCGCCGACGAAGTCCTCGTAGAGGGCGGCCGAGTAGCGGAGTTGCGGTCGGTCGGACGTGCCGAACCCGGGCAGGTCCGGGGCGACGACGTGGTAGTCCTCGGCGAGTTCGTCGAACACCTCGCGGAACTCGCCGTTCGACCCGGCGGCGTTGATACCGTGCAGGAGAAGCAGGTCCGGGTCGTCCTCGTCGCCCGCCTCGGCGTATCGCACGTCGATTCCGCGCCACCGATACGTCCGCTGGTCGCCCGACAGGGCCGGTTCGAGTGGCGGTGCTCGACGCGACAGGGCGGCGTTGGTCGCGGCGAGCAGACCGGCACCGGCGACGACGCCACCGACGACGTTCGCAACTTCATACCGGGAGACACGGACGCGACGATAGTATAGCCTGCGGGGGACCGCCGCGGTTCCGGCGAAGGATGCCGGTTCGTCGCCGCCGTCCGACCGCGGGCGCAGTCGTCTCGCTTCGACTCGACGCAGTCGCGCAGCGGTTGGAAAACCTCGGCCGCGACGGCGTAAGGGTCGGTCTCCCGGTTCGCCACGTCCTCGGCCATCGACTCGACACCGCCGCGGCGAGCGAGTTCCTCCTGCAGCAACGCGTTGGCGTCGTTGCGGAGGAGTTGCCGAATCTCCTCGGCGTAGCGCGTGCGGGCCTTCTGCGCGCGCATGCCCGACTGGTCGAGGAAGTCGGCGTGGGCGGCCAGCGTCTCGACGAGTTCCTCGACGCCGTCGCCGGTGGTCGCCACCGTCTCCACGATGGCCGGTTTCCACTCGGTCGCCGCGTCGCTCTCGTCGTCCGACCCGTGGCCGCCGTCCGCGTTGTCGCCGTCCGCGTGGTCCCGCCCGTTCGCGCCCGAGACGCCCTCGGGGAGACCCGTGTCGACGCCGTGGTGGCCGACGTCGAGTTTCGCGCCGGGGTTGTCGCGGAGGTGTATCATCTCCTCCAGTTCCGCGACGGTGCGGTTGACGCCGTCCATGTCGGCCTTGTTGACGACGAACACGTCGCCGATTTCGAGGATGCCCGCCTTGAGCATCTGCACGTCGTCGCCGCTGCCCGGTTGGACGAGGACGGTGACGGTGTCGGCGGTGCGGACGATGTCCACCTCGTTCTGCCCCGCGCCCACCGTCTCGACGATTACCTTGTCCTTCCCGACGCGTCGAGCGCTTTCACCGCGTCCGACGTCGCCGTCGAGAGGCCGCCGAGTTGGCCCCGCGCGCTCATCGAGCGGAAGAACACGTCCATGTCGCCGACGTTCGACGCCATGCGGATGCGGTCGCCGAGGACGGCTCCGCCGGTGTACGGCGAGGACGGGTCGACGGCGATGACGCCCACCGTGAGGCCCGCGTCGCGGTACGCCTTCGCCAGTTTGTCCACGAGCGTCGACTTGCCCGCGCCGGGACTGCCCGTGATGCCGACGACGTCGGCGTCGCCGGTGTGGGCGTGCAGGCGGGAGACCAGGTCGCGGTAGCCCGGACTCCGGTTCTCTATCTTCGTGATGGCTCGCGCCAGAGCGCGGTGCTTCCCGGCCAGGAGGTCCGAGACGAGTTCGTCGGTGCGCGTCTCGCCCGTCTGGTCTTCAGCGTGACCCATCAGTCGCGGTGCGGGGCGTTCTCGCGGACGAACTCGATGGTCTCCTGCATCGGCGTACCGGGGCCGAACACCTCCGAGACGCCCATCTCCTTCAGTTGCGACCGGTCCTCGTCGGGGATGATGCCGCCGACGAGGATGAGCGTGTCCTCGAACGCGTCGTACTCTTTCAGGCCGTCGATTATCTTCGGAACGAGCGTGTTGTGCGCCCCCGAGAGGATGGAGATGCCCAACACGTCGACGTCCTCTTGCACGGCCGCCTGGACGATTTCGTCGGGCGCGCGGTGGAGGCCGGAGTAGACGACCTCGAACCCGGCGTCCCGGAAGGCGCGCGCGATGACGTGTGCGCCCCTGTCGTGACCGTCCAGTCCGACCTTGGCGATGAGACAACGGATGTTCCGCTGTTGCTGTCCGCGTTCCGTGTCGGCGCTCATGCACGTTCGTTCGCCGCCGTGCGCTTTGACTCTAACGGAAATTCAGGAGGAATCGAAGGAGGTCAGGAGGCGCGTCTCCTCGCAGTTGTAGACGCCGTAGACCGCACCGACCGGACCCGAGGAGGGGACGGGGACGATGGTGAGGTCCAGCGATTCCGTCTCGCCGGCCTGGACCGCGCGCTCGACGGTGCCGACGACCGGTTCGTCGGACTGGAGGTGGTCGGCGAACAGTCGTCGTTCGGTCTCCGTCGGCAGTATCGAATCGAGCGTCCCTCGCTCGTACCCCCGACTGTCGCCGAACGTCCGGTCGTAGGCGGCGTTCGTCTCACAGCGGACGTAGTCCGAGACGACCGGGTCCTCCTCGACGTAGAGTGCGGGGACGGGGAGGCTCTCGAAGAAGGCGTGGAGCCTGTCGCGTTCCTGTCTGAGCGCGGACTCCCGGTCGAGGCGGGAGAGCGTCTCGGTGGTGTACCCCGCCAGAATCTCCAGAAACTCCTCGTCCCGGTCGTCGAAGTGGCCGACGTCGTCGGAGACGACCTGTATCACGCCGTACTCACCGAGGGGGACGCTCACGACCGACCGGAACGTGTCGCGGAACCGCGCGTCCTCGTCCGCGTGCAGGTCGTCGACGCGCTGTGTCTCCCCCGTCTGGAGCGTGCGTCCGGCGACGCCCTCGTCCAGTCGGCAACTGGTCTGATTCTCCTCCCGGAGCGTCGACGTGCGAGGGACGATGTAGTCGCCCTCCACGAGGGCGACGACGCAGAACGTGAAGGCGAGGGCGTCCACCGCGGCGTCGAGCGTCTGCTCGCACACCTCCTCGACGGTCTGACACCCCGTAATCGCGTTCGCGTGTCGGCTCAGCGCGGTCAACTTCGCGTTGGCCTCGACGAGTTCGCTGCGTTCGCGGTCCGACGACACCTCCCGCGAGATGCAGTCGGCGAGGGTGTCGACGCCCGCGGACGGCGGAACGACGTCGTCCACGTCGGCGTCCGTCTCGCCGTAGACCAGCACCGGGACGCCGGTTTCGACGCCCGCGAGTAGTTCGACCAGCGACGGGTCGTCGGTCAGCACCGCGACGCAGTCGATGGTCGGGCCGAGTTCGCGGACGTACTCCACGGCGGTCGCTCCTCGCCGGACGACCACCTCCGACTCTAACCGCGCCTGGAGGGCCTCGACGCGGGCGTCGCCGCTTCCACCCGCGTCGCAGTTCGACAGGACCACGAGAACGCGACCCCGGTCTTCTTCCCCCCGAGACATATCTGGCGAAGCTTCCTTGTCGCATCTACTTATACCTATTCTCATACGACAGAAGGAGAAAACCGGCGGAAGAATCTGCGACTGGCGGCCTCAGACGTGCTCGTCGAGGAATTCGACGATTGCCTCGTACGCCTCGATGCGATTCTCCAGTTTGGTGAACCCGTGACCCTCGTCCTCGAAGATGAGTTCGCGGACGGGGACGTGTTCGCCCGCCTCCTCGACTATCTGGTGCGCCTCGCCGACGGGGACGCGCGGGTCGTTCTCGCCGTGGAGGACGAACGAGGGGCGCGCGAATCTTCTCGATGTTGTTGATGGGCGAGATGGACTCCAGGAACTCGCGGTCCTCCTCGAGCGACCCGTACTCGGCCTCACGGAGTTCGCGCCGCCAGTCGCCGGTGTCTCGAGGAACGTGACGAAGTTGGCGATGCCGACGATGTCGATGCCGGCGGCCCACAGGTCGGGGTGACGTCCGTCATCGACGCCAGCCACCACTGAACCCGCCGTAGGACCCGCCCATCGCGACGACTC
>NZ_WPCD01000030.1:0-27980 GCF_009741955.1 Halogeometricum sp. CBA1124
CGACTCGGAGACGGACTCCGACCGGAACGGTCGGTGGTTCGTCCGACGGTCGGCGATGGCGTCGAACAGCGCGGATTCACGGCCGGTCGCCGCGGCCGACTCCCGGTCGGTCACAACGGCCGACTCCCGGTCGAGCCGAACCGTCGCGACGTGCCGCGCGGCGTCGGGTCCGCTCTCCGGCCTGTCGTCGTCCGCCACGTACTCGACGGTGCAACCGACGCCGAACCGCTCGGCGGCGACCAGGAGATTTTCGAGCGCACAGCCGACGCTGACGTACAGTTCTCTTCCGTCCGGGTCGGCGACGGTGAGCTGTCTCGACTCGTCGGCGTACACCCGTATCTCGTCGTCTTCGACGCCGAACAGCCACGGCTGGGAGTTGTGACTCGACGGGGCGAGAACCGCGTATCGGAGGAGGAACTCCGCTCGCGTCTCGGCGTCGGCGTCTGCCGGGAACGCCGCCGCGTCCGGTTCCGGTCGTGATGCGTCGTCCATAGCCTCTCTCTCGGCAGTACGCTCGATGGCGGCATAACTGTCGCTCGCGCTCCTATCCGTTGCGAACGGTGGGTAGTTCTTTGCGGAGCGCCCGCATCACTCCGCTATGGCCCGCCGTTCGCTCCTCGACCGTCACCCGCTCGCCGTCTTCTCGGCGGTCACGTACGCGCTCTCGTGGACCTGCTGGCTCGTGTGGTCGGCCCTCCCCGGTCGCCCGACGCTCCGGACCGTCGCGTTCGTCCTCGGTGGGTTCGGCCCGTTCTTCGCCGCGACGCTCCTGACCGCACTCTCCGGCGAGAGCGTCCGGGCGTGGCTCGGACGGGTCTTCCGGTTCCGCGTCGCGCCCCGCTACTACGCCGTTGCGCTCGGACTGCCGGTAGTCGCCCTCGGACTGGCGGGACTGACGCACTGGGCCGTCCTCGGTGGGACGCTGACGCCCGAGTCGCTCCCGTCTCCGCTGGAGTACCCCATCATCCTCGCACTCGTACTCCTGTTCGGCGGTGGACAGGAGGAACCGGGCTGGCGTGGCTACCTGCTCCCTCGGTTGCAGGAGGAGCACAGTTCGCTCCGCGCGGCACTCGTCGTCGGCGTCGTCTGGGCCGCGTGGCACGCACCGCTGTTCGTCCTCCCCGGCGCGATTCAGAACGACATCGCCCCGTGGCTGTATCTCCCGCAGGTGGTGGCGATGTCCGTCGTCCTGACGTGGCTGACGAACGTGAGTCGGGGGAGCGTCCTGCCGGCGATGTTGCTCCACGCCGGCGGCAACGCAGTCGTCAACTTCTACCCCGTCGGCGGGGCGGCGGGCGCCGTCGCGACGACCGGGTACGCGTTGCTCGCGGCCGTCGTCGCAGTCGCCGCTATCGCGGTGACGGTCTGGAAGGGACCGAGTCTGGGGGCGACCACCCGCGAGACGCCGCGCGACCCGCCGGTCGCGGAGACGGGCGGCTGACACGCGAGTCGTTCCGCGCGGCCGTCCGGCAGGCGGGTCGCTCACTCGCCGGTCGCCTCAGATGGCGGTCCACCCGCCGTCCACGTACACGAGTTCGCCCGTGACGTAGGCGGCGTCCTCACTGGCGAGAAAGAGCGTCGCTCCCGCACAGTCTTCGGGGTGGCCCGCGCGTCCCAGCGGAATGGGCTTGATGAACCCGCCCTCCTCGTCGCCCGCGGCGTCCTGCGCCTGTTTACTCCAGCCCTCGGTGAACTCCGTGGCTATCTGACCCGGGGCGATGGCGTTGACCCGGATGTCGTGGTCGGAGAGTTCCAGCGCCGTCCCGCGCGTCACCATCTTTATCGCGCCCTTCGTCGCGTCGTACTGCACCTGGTCGTACTGGGCCACCTCCGAACTGATCGACGCCGTGTTGACGATACAACCGGGGTCGTCTCGGTCGACCATGTCCCGCGCGGCCGCCTGCGTGCCGAAGTAGTAGCCGCGGACGTTCGTCGCCATCAGTTCGTCGAAGTCCGCCTGTTCGACGTCGAGGAACGTCTCGCTGTGCTGCTGGGCGGCGTTGTTCACCATCACGTCGACGCCGCCGAACTCGCGGGCGGCCTCCACGACGGACTCCAGTTGGCTCGGGTCAGACACGTCCGTCTCGACGTACTCGGCGGTGCCGCCGTCCTCGCGAATCACCTCGTGGGTCGGCGTGTCCTCGCCCTCCATCTTCGGGTTCTCTTGGATGTCGGCGTTCACCACCGTCGCGCCCGCCTCGCCGAATCGGAGCGCGATGGCGCGACCGATACCGGCGCTCCCGCCGGTGACGATGACCGTCTCGTCGCCGAAGTCGAAACTCGCGGTTCCCATGGTCGGCCCTGCGACCGTCTGGCTGTTAAGTCTACTCGCCGTCCCCCTCGTCGAGGACGCGGTTTCGAGTTCTTCCGTCGGAGCGAACCGGCCGGGGGTCCGAATACCGACGACGGAGGCGGTTCACCGAACCGATAGCGATAACGGACGTTCGTCTCGTGGTTCCGACGATGGAGCGAGTCGAACTCACGGTCCGCGGCGAACGCGCCAGCGAGACGCCGAGCGCACTGGCCGACGTGGCACGGGACCACCGCGAGGACTACGCGGGCGAGGACTTCGCCGTCATCGTCACCGAACGCCTCTACTATCGGACGCTCGACTCGGTGCAGGCGACGACGATTTTCGACCTGGTCGAGGAGACGACGTGCGAGGTAACCGTCGTCGTCGGCGGTGGGAAGGGGGGACTCGCGCGCAGTGACGTGGGGGCCGAAGCGGACGAAGCCCGGAAGATACGGCGTGAGATAGAGTCGCTCTGCGAGACGCTCGACCTCCGCGTCGAAGAGCGGTGAGACCCCCGCTCGGACTGCGTCAGAACCGAGACGCGTTCACTCGCCCTCGCGGAGGTCCTTCGGCCGGACGACGCCCGGTTTCCCCACGTCGATACGGTCGCCGACGCGGACGACTTCCAGCGTTCGGGGGTACTCGTAGGACGCGAGATGTTCGTGCAGGGACTTCGGGTCGTGGCCGACGCCGCGCCAGAGGTCCCAGTGAGTGGGGAGCAGGCGGTCCAGTTCGAGGGCGTTCGCCGCCTCGGCTATCTGCTCGCCGTCGTTGTACCACTCCGTCGGATACGTCTCGCCGCCGTCCTCGGTGTGGACGATGTTGCCGACCGTCCCGTAGGCGAACACGCCCACGTCCAGGTCGAACTCCTCGCCGATTGCCTCGAACGCCTCGGCCGGTCTGGAGTCGCCGGCCGCGAAGAACGTCTCGTCGCCGTGTTCGACGACGAACGTCACGGGTTCCTCCGCGTCGGGGTCGTTCGCGCCGCGGACGTGGACGTCCACGTCGCCGAACGAGAGTTCGTCGCCGGCCGCGACGAGGTTCTTCTGTCCCTCGGGGACGCGCAAGTCCCCGTCGTACGCGGGGTTCTCGTACGACGCCTCCGGCGCGTACACGTCGGCGTCGAGTTCCTCGACGAGTGGGCCGTACGACGGCGGGTGCATGTGGTCGATGTGCTCGTGGGTGACGAGGACGGCGTCGCACAACTCCGCCGCACTCGGGTCCATCGGCACCGGGACCATCCGAATCGTCCGCGGCGGCGACCCGTCGCCGAAGTACGGGTCGAGGTACAGCGTCGTCTCCGCGGTGCGGAAGACGAACCCGTTGCCGCCGAGGTACCAGACGGACAGGCCGTCGGGTTCGGACGCCTCTATCTCCTCGGTGACGAACCAGTCGCTCCACGTCGAGTGAACCATGTCGTTGCTTCCTTCGATAGCATCCGTGAAAAAAGAACTCGCCGTTCACGCGGGTCCGGGTCGGCCGTCGCTACTCGTACGTCCGGCCGCCCTCGGCGTGGTCTTCGATGAACTCCCAGTCGTAGTCGACGCCCAGTCCCGGGCCGTCGGGGACGGGGACGGTTCCGTCGTCGTCGATGGAGTCCAGTTCGTCGGCGTAGTCGCCCTCGTAGACCGGTGGTTCGGTGTTCCCGCAGTCGGGGTGGACGAGGGCCATCTCGTAGTAGTTGGCGTTCCGCATGGCCGCGATGCAGTGTCGCTGTGCGGGGCCGGGCGAGTGAACCTCCACGTCGAGTCCGTGCCCCTCGGCGACGTGGGCTATCTTCATCGCGCCCGTGATGCCCGCGTCGTACTCGGGGTCCGCGCGGACGAAGTCCGTCGCGTCGTTGTCGATGAAGTCCGTGTGCGATTCGAGTCCGCGGACGTGTTCGGTCTGCAGGAGGGGGGTCCGTATCTTCTCGCAGAGCTTTCGGTGGGCGTGCTGGGAGATGCCCCCGTCGCGGTAGGGGTCCTCGTACCAGAAGTAGTTCTGTTCGTCGCAGGCGCGCCCCACGCGGAGGGCGTCGGCGAACGTCTCGTACTCGCAGGCCGGGTCTATCATGAGGTCCATCTCGTCGCCGACGCGTTCGCCGACGGCGTGGACCGTCTCGACCTCCCGTCCGACGTTCCGCCTGTCGTCGCTGCCGCCCCAGCCGTGAATCTTGAAGCCGCCGTAGCCCATCTCCAGACACTCCTCGGCGAAGTCGGCGTACGCCTCGGGGGAGTCGAGGCCCCCCTCGTCGTCGGCGTGGTAGGTGGAGGCGTACGCGGGCAGACGCTCCCGGTACGTCCCGAGGAGTTCGTGGATGGGCGCGTCGTAGTACTCGCCCGCGAGGTCCCACAGGGCGATGTCGAGGGGGCCGATGCCCATCCGGTCGTACTTCCGGAGGGCGCGCTTGATCTCGCTCCAGTGCCGTTCGCGGCGAAGCGGGTTCGCCCCGACGAGGTGGTCGGCCACCTCGTGTATCTGCGCGAACGCGGGGGAGTTGCCCCCGACGAACTCGCCCGTCACGCCCTCGTCGGTGAGCACCTTGATGGCGAACAACCGCCGTTCGGTCGTCGCTCCCGGGTCGTAGGCGAGGTTGTACCCGCCGTCCGTGCCGACGTCCGTGAGCGGATAGCTGAACTCCGTCGTCTCGATGCGCGTAATCTCCGGTGCCATACGTCGTCGTTCGCCGTCTCCCCGGAAAGTTCGGTCGGCCGGCGTCGCACGATACGGCGGCGTCCTCGCCCCGTCGCCACCGCGCTTAAGCCACTTCCATTCGTTCACCCGATGACTGTAACAATGACGCGAGTCGTCGTCCTCGGCTCGGGATACGCCGGGTGTGCGGCCGTTCGGAGTCTCGAAGACGAACTGGACGAGGACGCGGACCTCACGTGGGTCTCCGAGGACCCCTACCACCTGGTCCTCCACGAGGTCCACCGCTGCATCCGCGACCCCTCGGTCCGCGACCACGTGACCGTCGACGTCGACGAGATAGCCGACGAGGAGACGGAGTTCGTGCAGGGACGCGTCACCGACGTCGACGTGGACGACCGGACCGTCCGACTCGAAGACGAGTCGGACCTCGACTACGACTACTGCGTCGTCTGCCTCGGGAGTCAGACCGCCTTCTACGGCATCGACGGACTGGAGGACCACGCTCACACCGTCGAGAGCCTCGGTGACGCTCTGAGCATCCACGAGTCGATAAAAGCCGCCGCCACCGACGCCTCGCGAACCGACCCCGCTCGGGTCGTCGTCGGCGGCGCGGGCCTGACGGGTATCCAGACGGCGGGCGAAGTCGCCGCCCTCCGCGACTGGACGGACTCGCACGTGGAGGTGCACCTCGTCGAACAGAGCGACGAAATTTTCCCCGGGCACGACCACGAGTTCCAGGGTGCCATCCAGAACGAACTGGAGCGTCACGACGTGGAGATAGACACCGGGAAGGCCATCTCCGAAGTCGACGAGGACGCCATCCAGTTCGACGGCGGCGACAGCCTCGACTACGACGTCCTCGTCTGGGCGGGCGGCGTCACCGGTCAGGACTCGATGTCCGACGTGGATATCGAGACGGACCACAACCGCGCGTATGCGGACTCGACGTTCAAGACGAGCGACGACCGGGTGTTCGCCATCGGTGACGCGGCACTCGTCGACCAGGACGCCGACGGCGGCCCACCCTCCGAACACGACCTGTGGGAGCAGGTGGTCCACCCGGACGCGGACTCCTCGCCGCCGCCGACGGCGGAGGCGGCCATGGAGGAGGGAAAGCACGTCGGGCAGAACGTCGCGCGGACCATCGCCGGCGAGGAACCGGTCCACTGGTCGTACATCAACAAGGGAACGCTCGTCTCCGTCGGCGACGACGCCGTCGCCCACGGCGTCGTCGGGTCGCCCGTGAACACGTTCAGCGGTCGGCCCGCGGAGGTGCTGAAGAAGGCCATCTCCGCCCGGTGGCTGGTGAAAGTCGCGGGCGCGAACGCGCGGCGGCGGCCTGGGACTCGATGTGACCGCGGTGTAAACTCCACCCTCGACTCGGCCGTAAGGCACCTAACCAAGGCGGCCGACCGTTTCGGATACGAAACCTATGGACGGGCGACACCCGCCGAGTGACAAGGATGCGATCTGTAGCGCGCCGGACGAGAACGGCGGCTACGTGCTATCCACGGTGAATCAGTACCCCTCGCACGCCGCCGGCGAGGACTGGCACGGCGCCGTCGTCGAGGACACCTCCGCGTTCCGCGCGGACGTCGAACAGTTCGGCGACTTCCACACCCTCCTGTGGGACGCGGACAGAGCGCAGACGCTGGACGTGCGCAACGACGCCGTCGAGAGCGACGTGACGTACGAGTCGCCGCGCGTCCCGGAGGTGCACGTCGAGAACGAGTTCGAGTTCGCCGACGGCACGGCGGCGACACTCCGGCAGGACCTCCTCGTCAGCGCCGACGAACCCGCACTCCTGCTGCGGAACCGCGCCGAGTTCGGCGCGGCGGGCGAGCGAACGCTGTTCTCCGTCCTCAACTCCTCCATCACCGCGGCGGAGGAAGCCGACGACGGCGACGAGGCGCACGTCGCCACCGTCGCGGGCGACGACAGCGAGTACGAG
The DNA here is from genome assembly GCF_009741955.1 of Halogeometricum sp. CBA1124. Lineage (NCBI taxonomy): Archaea > Methanobacteriati > Methanobacteriota > Halobacteria > Halobacteriales > Haloferacaceae > Halogeometricum > Halogeometricum sp. CBA1124. The sequence continues at coordinate 6,879 of NZ_WPCD01000030.1, forward strand.
TGCCTCGTCTCGCACGACGGGGAGCGCTACTTCGCCGTCGGGCTCTACCGGCCAGAGACCGGTCAGCGCGTCTTCGACGGCCGCCGAATCGGTCGCCTCGGCGAGACCGAGGGCGACGACAAGAGCGCGTGGCACGACATCTACGGCGAGAACGACGGCTACATCGACTCGAACGAGGAACTGTCGGGCCACGTCGACCTCGGGTTCGGCCTCCACGTCGGCGACGCCGACGAGGTGACCTGGCTCACCGCCGTCGGCTTCGGTCGCACCGAGGACGACACCCTCGACGCCGTCGCCACCGCCCTCGACAGCGGGTACGAGGCCGAACGCGACGCGTTCGCCGACGCGTGGGAGGCGTGGCACGAGGGCGTCGCCGACGGACCGACGGACGACGAGACGGTGAACGCGATGTACGAGCGGTCGCTGACGAGCATGAAGTGCGCGCAGGACCCCTGCGGCGCGATGATTGCGGGCGCCTTCGAACCGAACGACCAGGGCTACCGGTTCGTGTGGCCGCGCGACCAGGTGTTCCTCGTCTCGGCGTTGCTCGCCGGCGACGCCGTCGACGAGGCCCGAACGGCGCTCGAATGGCTGGACGACAAGCAGATAACCGACGACGTGTCGGACGAACGGGGCATCCCCCGCGAGGGGACGTGGTGGCAGAACTACCGGACAGACGGGAAACCCCACTGGACGGCGCTCCAACTCGACCAGGTGGGCGGCCCCGTCTACGCCCACTGGTTGCTCTGGCAGCACACGGGCGACGACGACGTGCTCGACGCCCACTACGAGATGAGTCGCGCCGCCGCGGAGTTCCTCCTGGGGTACGACAACGGGAACGGGTTCCCCGGCAAGTCGCAGGACCCGTGGGAGGAGGTGTGGGGCCACTCCACTGAGGGGAGCGCCGCCGCCATCGCCGGCCTGCGCGCGATGGCCGAGATGGCCGAGGCGCGCGGCGACGACGCGTTCGCCGAAGACTGTCGCGAACGGGCGGCCGTCTGGGCCGACTGTTTCGACGACTACTGCTTCCGCGAGGACGCCTACCTCGGCGACCACTACGTCACGGCCGACAGCCCGGACCGGGACGACGAGGTGGCGCCCGACCACCGGCCCGACGCGGCCGCGTTCATGGCGACGTGGCCGTGGAACGTCGTCGCCGCCGACAGCGACGAGATGCGTTCGACCGTCGAACTCGCGACCGACGATGCGTGGTGCGCCTCGGAGACGGCGTGCGTCGGCCGCTACCCGGAAGACGACTTCACGCCCACGGGCGAACCCGAGGACGGCGGGTGGCCGCTCTGCGAGGCGGCCGCGGACGTGGTCCGCTGGCTCGACGGCGACGAGGACGCTCTCCGGGAGTACGTCTTCGAGGACGCCCCGTCGTGGACGACGGCGGCCGGGTTGCTCTCCGAGCAGATAACCGGCGACGGGGGGGTCCGCTGGAACGCGAACCTCCAGTGGAGTCAGGCGATGTACGTCCTCCTGACCGAGACGCACGTCCGCGAGGAGGCGGTGGCGATGGCGCCCGAGTGAGGCTTGGACCTTCGAGCGAACCGCTCAGACGGACTCGTCGTCCTCGTCCAGCCTGTTCCCGATTCCGCGGTCGCTGTACCGCTCGCGACCGACCGCGTCTGACCCGACTGTCGTGACCACCGCTCGCCGGACTTCGCCCGCGGACGCGAACGACTCGTCGGCGTCGTAGGGCGACAGCGTCTCCGCGAACGTCGTCTCGCCGCCGGGGAGCCGTAGCGTCCGCTCTCCGTACTCGCTCACGAGTTCCGCTTTCGTCGCCCGGTACTCGTGGGACGCCAGTTTCTCGCTCAATTCGCCGAATTCGATGCCCAGTTCGCGGCTTCGGCGCTGTTCTGCGTCGGTCATTCGGTCTGTGGTTCGGTATCGACTCACAAATGCTCTGTGGCCCTTCGAGACCGACGAAATGCGTCGTCTACGCTCGATTCGGCCCCGCTGAAGTGAACGTTCCCCGCGCCGTCTGTCCGTCCGCTCGGCCCAATGATTATTGGACGTGGCGAGACCAGCGTCGGACGTACTCATGAGTTCCCGAGCCTATGCCAGCGACGCCCTCGTCACCGCCGACTGGGTCGAAGACCACCTCGAACAGTTCGGGAGCGACGACCCGGACTACCGCCTCGTCGAGGCCGACATCGACTACGAGGAGTCGTACGGGGAGTCGCATATCCCGAACGCCGTGGGGTTCCGCTGGGGGCCGCACCTCCAGGACTCGGTCCAGCGCGACATCCTCCACAAGGAGGACTTCGCGGAGATGATGGGCGAGGCCGGCATCACCGAGGACTCGACCGTCGTCCTGTACGGCGACGAGTCCAACCAGTGGGCCGCCTACACCTACTGGCAGTTCAAGTACTACGGCCACGACGACGTTCGACTGCTCGACGGGGGCCGCCCGTACTGGATGGAGAACGACTACCCGACGAGCACCGAGGAGCCCGACTTTCCCGAACGGGAGTACGACGCCAGCGGCCCGTTCGACGGCCTCCGCATCTACCGCGAGGGCGTCGACGACGCACTCGAACTGGACGTTCCCCTCGTGGACGTTCGGAGCGGCGAGGAGTACCGCGGCGAGAAGATAGCGCCCGAGGGCAGCCCCGAAACCGCCCAGCGAGCGGGTCACATCCCCGGCGCGGAGAACGTCACCTGGAGCGAGAACCTCGCCGACGACGGCCGCTTCAAGGGGCGCGATGAACTGGAGGAGATGTACGCCGAGTACGGCATCGAGGGCGACAGCCAAGTCGTCACCTACTGTCGCATCGGCGAGCGCTCGTCCATCACGTGGTTCACGCTGCACGAACTGCTCGGCTGGGACGACGTGCGGAACTACGACGGGTCGTGGACCGAGTGGGGTAACCTCATCCGGTCGCCCATCGAAGTCGAGACTGACGACCCCGCGTCCCGTGCGAACAAGGGCTGAACCGCTCGTCGTCCGCTGAGTCGCCCGCCGCCCGGGAGGCCGCCCGCCATCTGACTTTTCCGTTCGCTGTGTGAACGCCCGTGCGATGAGCGAGTCAGCGTTCGACCGTCGGGCCGTCGCGAAGTCTCTCGTCGGGTTTCTCGTCGCCGCGGCACTGCTGTACGCGTTCGGCTACGTCCTCGGGTGGCAGTCGATCCTCTCTGCGCTGGCCTCGGCCGACCCGACGCCAGTCGTCCTCGCCTGCGCGAGTTCGCTCGTCGCGCTCTCGCTCTGGGCGAAAGGCTGGGAGACGGTGCTCGCATCGCTGAACGTCGACGTGCCGTATCGGGACCTCGTCCGACGTACTTCGCCGCGACGTTCGCCGACTACGTCACGCCGTTCGGGAAGGCCGGTGGCGGCCCGTTCGTAGCGGCGGTGCTGTCGGCGGACCACGACGCGAGCTACGAGGAGTCGCTCGCGAGCGTCGTCACCACCGACGCGCTGAACCTCCTGCCGTTCTTCTCGTTCGCCGGCGTCGGCGTAGTCGTGCTCGGACTCACCGGGAGCGTCCCGAGGAACGTCCGCGCGCTGGTGTACGGACTCGGCGTGATGGCGCTGTGTCTCCCGCTCGTCGGATACGGCGTCTGGCGGGCCCGCGGGGCGGCGACGCGGTGGCTCAGTCGGATACTGGACCCGATAGCCTCCCGCGTCCGGTTCGTGGACAGCGAGAGCATCGAACAACGCGTCGCGCAGTTCTTCTCGTTGCTCGGTGACCTCGGCGCACGCCGGTCGTGGGTGGCCGAGACGCTCGCGTTCGCCTACGTCGGCTGGGTGTTCTTCGCACTCCCGTTGTGGCTGGCCGCGTGGGCCGTCGGCGTCTCGCTCCCGCTCCAGTTGGTCGCGTTCGTCGTCCCCGCGAGCGCGATGGCGAGTCTGGTGCCGACGCCGGGCGGTCTGGGCGGCGTCGAAGCCGCCGTCACGGGCCTGCTCGTCGCACTCGCGGGCATCGATACGGCGACGGCCGCCGCGATAGCGCTCCTCTACCGCGTCGCGAGCTTCTGGTTCGTCCTCCCGGTCGGCGGGAGCGCGACGCTGTGGCTCACGTATCGCGGTTGAGTCGCGCCGGGCCACCCAGCCGAGAGAACGTCCTCACGCCGCGGCGCGTTACGACGCCGGGTCGTCGCGGTCCGCGTCCTCGTCCATCGGGTCCTCGAGTTCGCCCGTGATGGTCTCGAACGCGTCGGTGGCGGTTATCAGCCCGACCGTCCGACCCTCCTCGACGACGAGAGCTATCTCTTGCTCGGCCGCCTGAAACTCGTCGATGAGGTCGGCGACGGGGACGTCCGGAGCGACGGTCATCGGCTCCGAGGCGATGTCGGCGAACGCCGTCTCGCCCCGTTCGATGGCGTCCATCGCCTGCACGAGCGCGGGGAGGTAGATGGTCCCGACCACGTCGTCGACGCTCTCGCCGACGAGCGGAAAGCGCGTGTGGGAGTTCGACCGCACCGTCTCGAGGTTCTCTTCGGTCGAGCGTTCCGTCGAGACGGAGACGATGTCGTCGCGGTCGACCATGATGTCCGAAGTCCGAACCCGGTCGATGGCGACGGCGTTGAGAACCTCGTCTCTGCGGTCCTCGGGCATGTCCAACTGCGCCAGCGCGTCGCCCATGTCGCTGAGGAGTTCGCCTCGCGACGGCGTCTCCTCGCCCTCCACCTCCTCTTCGGCCCAGGAGCGGGTGATGCTGACGCCGAACAGAGAGAGGATGGCCTTCGCCAGCCAGTCGGCGAAGCGGATGACTGGGGAGAATATCCGCGTCCACCAGTAGAGGATGGGAGCCCCGTACTTCGCCACCTGCTTGGACCGCTCGATTCCGAGGTACGTCGCGCTTGCTCGCCGACGGTCAAGTGGAGGATGTTGATGAACGCCAACGCGGTTATCGCGGACAGCGCCGCGTGTCCGCCCTCACCGCCCGACCCGAGAACGCCCTGGAGGCCGAGACTCCGTATCACCGGGTCCAGAACCGCGGCGAGGGCAGGTTCGGCGACGACGCCCAGCCCGACGCTACAGATGGTGATGCCGAGCTGACAGCCGGAGAGGAATATCTCCAGCCGTTCGGTCATGCTCCACGCGCGTTCGAGTCCCCGGGACCCCTGGAACTGGTCCTCGGTGAACTGACGGACGCGGGTCATCGCGAACTCGATAGTGACGAAGTAGGCGTTGCCGAGTAGGAGCACGACTCCGGCGAACAGCCGACCGAGCGTTGCGATTTCAACCATGTGTCGGTTTCCACGAACGACGACGCGTCACTAAACCCTGTTCGTTCGGCCGCCCGGTCCGTCGTCACCGACGCCGTCTCCGCAGTTGCATCGAAAGAGGCCTCGAAACGAGGATGCTCCGTCGCGGCGCGTATCCGCTTCGGCCGATGCGTCGTCGGGCGCGGCCGATGGACTCGCGCGTCAGTCGCTCGCTCCCGACGGCCCCGCGTCGTCGCCGACTGCCACCGCCTCCGAGGCGGCGGGTGCGGAAGAAGACTCACTCGCGCCCCCGTCGAGTGACTCGCCCCCCTCCCTGCCGACGTCGAACTGCGTCACGAGTTCTCGGAGCGACTGTGCCGATTCGGAGACGGTCTGGACGTTCTGGGTGACCTCGTTGATGGAGGCGGTCTGTTCTTCCGTCGCGGCCGACACCGTGCTGGCCTCCGAGGCCGTCTCCTCGCTCACGCTGGAGACGTCGTCCACCATCGACACGACTTCCTCCGTCGACCGCGCCTGGTCTTCCGTCGACTCGGATATCTCCCGGACGCCGTGTTCGGCTTCCTCGCTCGCCTCCGCGATGTCGTCGAACATCTCGATGGCGTCCTCGATGGTCTCGGCACCGCTCTCGACGCGTTCTCGCATCGACTGGATGTCCTCGACCGTTTCGTCGGTGTCGTCCCGTATCTCGTCGATGAGGTCCTCGACCTGTTCGGTCGCCTCCTCGGCCTCGTTCGCCAGTCCCTGTATCTCGTTGGCGACGACGGCGAAGCCCTGCCCGACCTCGCCGGCGCGGGCGGCCTCGATAGACGCGTTGAGCGCCAGCAGGTCGGTCTGCTCGGTGATGTCGGTGATGAGCTGGACGATGTCGTTTATCTCGTCGATGCGGTCGCTGAGCGCTTCGACCTGCGAGACGGCGGTGGCCGTCTCGCTCTCGATGGCCGAAATCTCCCGCGTCGCGTCCGCGGCGTGCTCTCTCCCGCGGTCCGCCAGTGAGACGGCTTCGTTCGCCGTCTCGACCACACCGTCGGCCGACGCGGCCACCTCCTCGATGGTCGCCGAGAGGTCGTTCATCTCGCCCGCTGCGACCTGCAGTTGCTCGGTCTGCTGTTCGGCGCCGTGCGCTATCTCCTCGACCGACTGGGCGGTGGCCTGACTCGCCGCCTCTATCTCCTCGGCGCTCACGACCGTCTCGCTGCTCACCTCCGCGAACCGGTCGGCGACGTGGTTGACCTCCACGAGGCTCTGCCGTATCTTCTCGATTCCGTCGTCGAGGTCGGACATGATGGCCCCGAACTCGCCGGGCAGGTCGGTTCTGACCGTCTGGTTCAGGTCGCCGTCGCCGAGGTTCTGGCTGACGGTCCGCAGTTCCGTCACTTGCCGTCTGAGGTTCGACTGCATCTCGTCGAACGCCTCGACGAGTTCGCCGATTTCGTCGTCGGGCGCTTCGATGTCGACGTCGCCGTCGAACCGCCCCCGAGCGAGTGCCGTCGCGTGGTCTCGAAGCTGTTCGATTGGTTCCGAGAAGTACCGCGCTGCGGCGTATCCCAGCCCGATGACCGCCACGGCGGCACCGCCGATCAGGAGCAGGAAGAACGTCAGCGCCGACGACGTGCGGTCGCTCAGTTCGCGACCGAGTGCGTCGCTCGCCCCCGTCACGTCCTCCTCGGGGACCGTCGCGAGCAACGCGAACTGTTCGGTCCCGAACTCCAGTGGGGCGTACCCGACGTAGTACCGGTCGCCGCCCCCCTCGGTGCCTCGTGCGTACGTGCTGAGTCCGCGTTCACCCGCGAGAATTCGGTTCTCGGCCACGCTGGCGAGGCCACCCGCGTGTGACTCGTCGGTTATCCGTGCTCCGGACTCGACGACGGACGCGTTGGGGTGGCTCAGTATCCGTCCCTCGCCGTTCACGATGCTCAGATGTCCGGTTTCGCCGACCGTCACCCCGTTCGTCATCGCCGAGAGGATGCCGTAATCGAACCTGAGCGCGACGGTTCCCGAGAACTCGCCGTCCTGATACACCGGCGTCGAGAGGTAGACGACTCGTTCGCCGTCAACGGTTCGCACGTCGCCGACGTGTACCTCGCCCTCGGCCATCGACTCGCCGCCCGCGAACCAGTCGGTGTCGGCGTAGGAGACGCGTTCGACGGACTCCGTGACGACGCCGTCGTCCGTCCGCACCGCCCGCACGACGCCCTGTCCGTCCTCGTCGGTCAGGATTATCTCGTCGTACGCCGGCCGTTCCTCCCCCCGAACCGACACCGACCGGGTTTTCAGGTAGCTCTCGAAGGAGGCGTTGATTCGGTCCTTGGCACTCTCGCTCGCGGTGGTCTGGAGTTCGTAGTAGTAGACGCTCGGCGCGAGGACCCAGTCGAAGTCCTCGTGGTAGGCGTACGCGACGAACTTCTTCTCCACCGGGTTGCCCGCCTGTGTGGTGTCTTCCCACTCGTACTCGGCGATACCCCACCTCGTGCCGTTCCGAATCGCCTGCTCCTCGTCGATGGTCGTCGCCACCTCGTCGAACACCGTCAGGGAGGCGTTGTCCACGAGGTTGAATCCGTCTTCGAGGTTGTGGTGGACGACGATGTTCGAGTCGCGGTCGGTGATGTAGGCGTACCCCGTGTCACCGATGTACCCCGGTTGGAACATCTTGGACGCGGTGCCGTCCGAACGCGTCCCGTCTCCGGCCTTGCCGGCGACGATTTGCTCCACCTCGTCTTCGACTCGACGCTGCTCCGCCGGCGAGAGTTCCTCCCAGGACCGCCCGCCGTACTTCTCCCGCAGAACGGTCTCTTTCGTGCTCTCGACGGTCGTCCGCATCTGAAGCGCCATGTGACCGAGTTGCGTCCGACTCTGTCGCTGCACGAGTTCCCACTCGCCCGCCCTCGCGGCCTGATAGTTCTGCACCGGCGAGGAGTCGGCCAGCGACCGCGCGTCGACGCGGCGGACGTCCAAGACGTTCTGTATCTGCTCCTGTCTCGCGAGGACGGTGTTGTTCAGTTCACCCGTCACCTGCGCCTCCATGTGTCTGGCACTCTGGTCTTGTGCGTACTTCCCAATACTATCCATTTCTTGTATCCCCGCTCCCCCGACGACGGAGACGGGAACCAACGAGATGACGAGGCACAGCGCGATGAGCTTCGTTCGAATGTTCATGGCTGACGACACCTTCGACTGATATTCGCCATCGCAGACCGCCGCTCTGGTCTTACCTCCGACTCCGTCGATATTCGGCCGTCGCCCTCACGCTTCGACCGTATGTGTACCATTAGTCCAAGAGTGAGATATATTCTATATAGAATCTTCGTTCAAAATATCACGAGAGATACTCGGACGACTATCCGATGGAGTGGTCGACACGTTCGGGGGGTCACGACGTCGGCCGGTGGGGACTACCGGCCGTCGCTCAGGAGGCCGATCAGTCGGTCGCGGTTCAGGTACCCCAGCACCGACGCGACGACGATGAGGGCCGCGAGACCGAGTGCGGGACCGATTCGATTCGTCCCGAGGAGGCCGCCGACGACGTTCGTGAGGAAGACGCCGGCGTCCGGCCGACGATGGCGAGTGCGACCAGTTGCCACAGCGGGATGCGGGTGAGGCCACCGGCGAAGCAGAGCACGTCGTCCGGCAGGCCGGGAACGAGGAAGAACACGAACAGCGCCAGACGGGCGTGGTCGTCGTCGATAGCGTCGAAGCGGGCGAGCGCGTCCTCGTGTACTATCCCTTCGACGTACGCTCGACCGAACCGCCGCGAGAGCCAGAAGGCGACGGTGCTGCCGATGGTGATGCCGACGACGTTGTAGAGCGTCCCCCACCAGGCGCCGAACAGGTAGCCGGCAACGAGCGCCAGAATCTGCCCCGGAACCGGCGCCGCGACGACCTGCAGAGCCTGGAGGGAGACGAGGACGACCGGTGCCCAGACGCCGTAGCCTCGGATGAACGCGCGCAGTTCGTCCGCGTCCGTCAGGAACACGAGGTGCCGGCGCGCCAGGACCGCGACGACGGCGAGGGCGAGGACGGCGAGGACGAGGTGCAGGAGGAATCGCCGTCGCTTTCGGCGCGACGCGAACACCTGTATCGAGTCGACCCGTGCCCACAACCGCCGGAAGAACCCGTCCGTTGCCACTGTGCGTCTCCCGACGCGCGCCTGGTACTTATGCTGCCGTGACGACCCGATTCTCGGAATCTGGGAAACGTTTCGGCTCTATATGATATTCCGCATCGTAGACAGAGACGAGATGAGTCACAGTCAACCCACCCGTTCCGTCGGCATCGACCCCATCAAAACCGCCCTCGGCGTCTTCGTCGTCCTCGGCGTCGTGTTGACGGCAATCGCCGGCTACGCGGTTCTCCAGTCCGTTAGTGGACTCGCGACCATGTCGGCCGAACTGGGGATGACGCTCGTCTTCGGCATCCTCCTCGTCGTCACCGCGGCCGCCGTCCACCGCGCCACCCCCGCCCGGTAATCGTTCGTCCGTTCGCCCGTTCGCCCGTTCGTCGCTTCTCCAGTTCTCCGCCGTCACCTCCGCTCCGAGACACTCGGCCGTCACGGCGGACCTGTCGCCACGCTCGGGCGCTCACACGGGACTGACTGTCGGCCGGCGCGACTCGTGAATCGCTCGACGACATCCTCGATACGCCTCGTCAACTGATAGACACGGTCCAGTATCGTCGTTCGAAGGCGGTTCGAGACGGAACTCCGTCGCCCGTTTACAGAACAGAGGCTCCCGTGGCGTATCTTCTGTGTCGGTGTGCAACACGTGCTTTCGAGAGACGTATCCGAGCAAACGACGGACGGAACGCTTTCAGCGAAGCGTGTACCACAGCGCGCCGACGGTGACGACGAACAGCGCCGTCGAGAGGTCGTAGGCGAACGGCCCGTTCGCCGCGCCCGCGACCGCGGTCGACACGCCGCCGCCCGACCCCCGCGACGCACCCGCGACGACGGGGCCGACGCAACTCACGCACGTCGCCAGTCCGAGTGCGCCGGAGAGCGCGCCCGCCGTCGCGCGCACGAGACTGCCGTAGACGAGGACGGCCAGACAACCGTACCCGATGGCCTCGAACGGGACGAGCGCCAGACTCACCGGGCCGCCGACGAGGAGGACCGGCCCCCACCCGGGGACGGCCCAGAGCAGACGGACCGAGAACGGGTCGCCCGTGCCGGGTCCCACGAGGCCGGTGGTCCACGCGAGGACGGCGAAGTAGACGGCCGCGACGACGGCGGCGACGAGCGTCCGCCGGTCGGTCGGCCGGGGGACGTCCACCGCGTCGACGGCGAGGACGCCGAGGTTCACCCACACGAGCGGGTACGAGACGTAGCGAACCGACAGCACCGTCGTCTCCGACACCAGCAGGTACCCGACGACGAGCAGCGTCTCGACGGCGACGAGACTCGCGAGGAGGCGGAGCGTCCGCGTCGGGCCGCGAGCGAACGCGGTCGGTCGTGTCGTCGTCTCGGTCATGTGCGTGGACGGAGGCGTTCGGTCGTCGGCGCTACCGCGGCGAGGCGGAGTCGGCGTCGTCGGCCGGTTCGGTCTCGCCGAGCAGGTAGACGACGAGCAGGATGCCGAGCAACAGGAGTTCGAACCCGGCGACGGCGACGAGCGGGAGGTCGTAGCCGAAGAACCCGGCCACCGTCCGCATCTCGATGGCGACCGGAACGGTGAACGCCGCGAGTACCATGAGCAGTGCGGGCGAGAGCCGGCGCATCAGCCCATCACCCCCGCGACGACCCGCACGAGTCCGTCCAGCGTGACGGTGGCCGGGAAGCCGCCGCTACTGCCGAACAGGCCGGCGTCGCCGATGATGCTCGCGAGCGGAAGCGTGTACGCGAGGACGACGAGCACGATGGCGATGCCCGTCCACAGCGCGAGGTTGTCGAGGACCACCGGCGACCCGCTCGGACCCGACAGCGGTTCGGGCAGGTAGTCGTCGACGGGCGTCTCGGTGCGGTCGTCCGCCCACGTCGCGGCGACGTTGAACAGGAACAGGACGACGCTGAGGAACAGCAGCGTCCCGCCGAGCGCTATCTGCATTCGAATCTCGCCGATACTCCCGACGGCGGTGACGAAGTCGAAGTTCGTGTACTGCGGCTCTGCGGTCCGCCGGGGGATGCCGAGCAGTCCGCCGCGGTGCATCGCGTTGGACATGAACACCATGCCGACGAACCACATCACGACCTGCAGGAGGCCGATGGGTCGGCTGTAGACCTTCTTGCCCGTTATCTGCGGGAGCAGCCAGTACGTCCCCGCCATCATGGTGAGGGCGACGGCGGTGCCGACGGTCATGTGGAAGTGACCGGGTACCCACAGCGTGTTGTGGACGAGGTAGTTGATGTTCATCCCGGCGTTCACCATGCCGGAGAAGCCGCCGGCGGCGAACATCAGCCCCGCGAGCGCCATCCCGGTGAACGCCGGGTCGCGCCACGGGAGTGCGCCGAGCCAGCCGAGGTAGCCCTCGCCGCCGCGTTGCCGCGCGCCGTGTTCCATGCTGGCGACGACGGTGAACGCGGTCAACAGCGACGGCAGCAGGAGGAACATCGTGTTCGTCATCGCGATGAACTTGAAGCCCTCCGCGATACCGGGGTCGAGGTACTGGTGGTGGATGCCCACCGGCGTCGACAGCAGGAGGAACAGCACGAACACCACGCGTGCGAGCGGGTCGCTGAACAGTCGGCCGCCCGCGAGTTTCGGCAGGACGGTGTACCACAGCAGGTACGCCGGCATCAGCCAGAAGTAGACGATGGGGTGCCCGAAGTACCAGAACAGCGTCCTGGTGAGGAGCGGGTTCACAGAGTCGACCAGCCCCATCGACCACGGGATGAGGAAGACGACGACGCTCACGGCGACACCGAGCGTCGCGATGTACCACATTATCATCGTCGTCAGCACCATGAACGTCTGGAGCGGAATCCGTTCGCCGGGGTTCTCGCCGCGCCACTCGCGGTAGGCGAGGAACCAGTCGGCGCCCGCCATCCACGTCCCCACGATGAACATCGCCAGTCCGATGTAGAACACCGGGTGCGCCTGCAACGGCGCGTAGAACGTGTAGAGCACGTCTGCGCTCATCGGGATGCTGGGGAACAGACCGGCGAGGATGGCCACGGCGACGAGCGTCGCGCCCGTCGTCATCAGCCCGAACCACGCCCACGTCAGGCGGATGTCCGGGGCCGGTCTGTCCAGGCTCTTGGTGACGGCCCACGTGAACAGGCCGACGAGGAAGAAGATGGTGAACACGATGGCCAACAGCACGCCGTGGCCCGTCAGCAACGTGTAGTAGTCCACCGAACTGAAGATGCGGAGGACGTTCGTGCGGTGCAGCGCCTGTATCAGGCCGAAGAACGCACCGATACCTAACGCGACGAACGCGACCGCCAGCGACGCCTGTACGATTTTCGACTCCTCGGGGTAGTCATCGACGAACGTAGACATTCAGTTCACCTCCATGCTCTCGTTCCACTCGTCCTGCGGGACCACGACTATCTTCCCCTCCATGGCGTGGTGCGCCGACCCGCAGTACTCGTTACACAGCAGGCCGTACTCGCCCGCCTCGTTGAACTCGACGGTCATCGTCGCCACCTGACCGGGAATGGCCATCGTGTTCGCGTTCGTGCCGACGATTTCGTAGCCGTGGATGACGTCGCGCGACGTGACGTGGAACGTCACCTCCGAGTTCGCCGGTACCCGAACGGGCTCTTCCGTCCCCGGGACGAAGGCGAACTGCTGGGCGACGACGTAGACGTCGTAGTCGCCGTCCTCGGACGCGTACGTGCCCGGTTCGCCGAACTTCGGATGCTGGTCGAGCGAGTCGGGGTCGACCTGTCCCCCGTCGTTACCGATCATCTCGACGCCGGCCCCGACCGCCCCGTACGAGACGGTGGCGATGAAGCCGACGATGAGCAGCAGTGCGCCCGCGAGCCAGAGTTTCTCGTATTTGTGAATCTCCATCGTGTCACCCGATCACCGTGAGGTCGCCGCCCAGGAACTCGATGAAGTACATGAACACCCACATCGCCGCCAGAATCGCCATGTAGATGCCGATGAGGACGAGCGTCCCCACCGGGTCGAAGTCGTCGTGACCGATTCGTCGTTCGATGCCGGTCCCACCGGACCCGATGACGTATCCCGTCTGTTCGGACAGGTCGGCGTCCGGTGCGGCGACCGGTTCGGTCGCTCCAGATTCCCCACGAACGGGGCTCGTTTCGTCCAACCCCTCGTCCGATTCAGCTGCCATACAGTTCGGTATCGACTGATGTCCCTTCAACGAGAACGTAGATTCTAATTGAATGGGAATCAGCGAAGGCAGCAACCTTACCCCGTGCTATCTGCCGATATGCGCTTTACACCGCGGGTCGCGGGGATGATTGCACTGCTCGCACTCCTCCCGGTCGTCCTCTTCGGACTCGGACGGACGTGGTGGGCGGGGGCGGTGACGTTCGTGAACGTCCTCATCATCACCTACAGCCTCTATCTCCTGCTGTCACCCACCGAGAACGGCCACGACGACCACGACGCGACCGAGCACGGCCCCGCCCCGTAGGTCATGGTACCGCTCTCCACTCACGGCGGGGTGTCGCTCCCGGCGACGGGCGTCGAGGCGGGCGTCTTCCTCGTCGTCGGCGCCCTCGGCGGCGCACACTGCCTGGGGATGTGTGGTCCGCTCGTGAGCGTCTACGCCGACCGACTCCGGGAGACCGAGGGCGGCGACGCCGCACTCACCGTCAGACAGGTCAGACAGCACGGCCTGTTCAACCTCGGGCGCGCGGCGGGCTACGCCGTCGTCGGTGCCGTCCTCGCGGCAGACTTCGAGGGCGTGTTTGGCGGCGAACCCGGCCTCGTGGGCGTTCCGGCCGGTGCCGACGCCCACCTTGAGTTCGACGCCGGCTTCGGCCTCGACGTGGCGTATGGCGTCCCGGTACTCCGCCTCCGTCGTGTCCGGGCAGACGGAGATGATGTTGTCGCCGCCGACGAAGAACGAGAGCGAGTCGTACTCCTCGCGGAGGTAGCGCATCAGCGTGGCGTACCCCTGCTCTATCTGGATGAACGAGTCGAACTCGTTGAGGCGGTCGGTGTATTTGCCCGTCGCGTCGTTCACGTCGAAGTGGGCTATCTGCACGTCGCTGTCGGTTCGGTCGGACTCGGGGAGGGCGTCGCCCGACAGCACTTCGCGGCGTTCACCGTCCTGTGCGCTTCCGGCGTGTTGGAGACCCGCCGTCCCCGCTTCGAGCGCTTCGATGGGCGAAGCGTCGACGCCGATACCGAGGCTAATCGTCACCGGATACCGGTTCGCGATAGACTCCTGCAGCAGTTCGTGGTCGGCGTCGTCGAGGCCGTTCGTGACGGCCACCATGTTGTCGAAGCGGGTGAAGAACGCGTACCCGTCGCGACTCCCGACGAACTGTGCGATGTCGGCGAACAGTCGGGACTGGAGCGTCTGGAGGTCCATCTCTCGGCGCGGCTCCGGCGTCACCGTCCACGGACCGTAGTTGTCTATCTGAACGAGCGAGAGCTGCGTGTTCGTCACGAGCGACAAGAAGGGGTTCGAGCATATCGTTTCTTTGGTTCCGCGCGTGAGCGCCGCTATCCGTAGGGTATTCAACCGGCCGTCGCCGGCCACCCGTCACGCACGGCTAGTCCAGATACCGCCGTCGGACGACCCGTTCGTGGAGGATGTCCAGCGTCAACCACGCCGCCACCCACGCCACGACGCCGACGAAGACGATGAGCGTCGTCGACAGCAGCGGGACCACGTTCGCGACATCGACGAGCGCCGAGTACGCGAGGAACACGGAGACCATCGTGATAGCGAGTCCCACCGCGCCGAGCGCGTAGTGGTTCCGTACCGCGTGCGGGTACTCACCGGCCGATTCCTCATCGCCCGTACTCACGACGAAGACGTTCATACCTATTATTTGGTATACATACACATAGAGCTATCTCCGGTTCTCGGCGGCGGAGAGACTCGCCGCTCCCAATCGCTTAACCGTCGAAGCGCCCCTAGGGAGACCGATGAACTACCGAGGCGTCGTCCTCGACGTGGACGGGACCGTAGTGCGCGGCGAGAACCGATACCGGGGGCGGCAGCCGGTCTGGACGCCATCGACGCGGCCGGCGTCGACCGCGTGTTCGTGTCGAACAATCCCACCAAGCGACCCGCGGCGTACGTCGACCGGTTCGCTCGCGCCGGGTTCGAGGTGGCCGCGTCGGAGGTGATAACCGCGGGGACGGTCACCACGCGCTATCTGCGCGAGGAACGCCCGGACGACGACCTGTTCGTCGTCGGCGAGTCCGGACTGGTCGAGATACTCACCGACGCCGGACTCTCGGTCGTCGGCGTCGACGACGACCCGGACGCACTCGTCGCGAGCGTGGACGAGGCGTTCGACTACCGCACGCTCTGCGAGGCTCTCTGGACGCTCTCGGACGACGACGTGGCGTTCGTCGGCACCGACCCGGACGTCGTCATCCCCGCCGTCGGCCGCGACGTGCCCGGGTCCGGAGCCATCATCAACGCCATCGCCGGGGTCGCCGAACGCGACCCGGACGTCGTGTTGGGCAAACCCTCCGACACGGCCCGCGAGATGGTCCTCGAACAGCTCGGCGTGCCGCCGGAGTCGATTCTCGTCGTCGGCGACAGACTCGACACCGACATCGCACTCGGGGAACGGGCGGGCATGACGACGGCACTCGTCAAGACGGGCGTCACCGACGACGAGACGCTAGCCGCGTCGTCCATCACGCCGACCACGTCCTCGATTCGCTCGGCGACGTCGGGCGGTTGCTGTCGGACTGACCCGCGTAACTTGACGAATCGTTAAGTCTTCTGCGGACCCAGCTCTCGGTGGGTGACACCAATGGGCAAGAAGCTACTGATGCTGGTCGGCGACTTCGGCGAAGACTACGAGACGATGGTGCCGTTTCAGGCGCTCCAGATGGTCGGCCACGAGGTGGACGCCGTCTGTCCGGAGAAGTCCGCGGGCGAGACGGTGAAGACGGCCATCCACGACTTCCGCGGCGACCAGACGTATCTGGAGGAACGCGGGCACGACTTCGAGGTGACCGCGACGTTCGACGAGGTGGACCCGGCCGAGTACGACGCCCTCGTCGTCCCCGGCGGACGCGCGCCGGAGTACCTCCGGACGTACGAGGAGGTACTCGACGTGGTCCGGCACTTCTTCGAGGCGGAGAAGCCGGTGGCGACGCTCTGTCACGGCCCGCAGATTCTGGCCGCGGCGGGCGTCCTCGACGGCTACGAGATGACGTCCTACCCGGCCGTCCGTCCGGAGGTGGAGGCGGCGGGCTGTTCGTGGGTGGACGAGGTGACAGTCGACGACAACCTCGTCACCGCGCAGGCGTGGCCGGACCACCCCGAGTGGCTGGCGGAGTTCCTGAAGCTCCTCGGAACGGAGGTTTCTGAGGCCGAACCCGCCGCAGCGGACGACTGAGGCGTTACCTCGACTCCGAGTCGTATTTTCTCTCGAATGAGAATGTCTGACAAAGCTTTATACGTAGGTGTGCGGTACTGAGTAGCATGGAAGGTCAGCCGAATAGCCCGTACGTCTTCGACGGAGACGCCGAAGAACTGCGTGGATGGTACGTCTCACGGGACGAAGTGGAAGAAACGGACAGTCACGACCCCGAAGAACGCGAAGTCGTCATCGTGGAGGGGCAAGCCATGAGTTACCGGGCGTACCACAGACGCTGACACTCCTGTCCCGGACGGCCGGGACCTCTCCAGTTCGGAACGCCGTCGCTCGGCGAGCGACGAGTAAAGAAAGAACGAGGGTGTGGTCTGCGGAGTCGGACGTCAGAACGCGCCGCCGTGGACTTCGATTTCGGCGTGGAGTTCCTCGCGGAGCGCCGTGTGGACGTGGCAGATGCCCTCCGCGCGCGTGACGATTTCGTCGAACTCGTCGTCGTCGAGGTCCGCTTCCACGTGGATGGCGAAGCGAATCCCCGTCAGGTCGTCGTCGTCGTCCAGGTCGGCGTCGGCGTCGATCTGAATCTTGCCCAGGTCGTCGTGACCGCGCTGCTGGCCGCCGACGCGGAAGGCCGGCAGGAAGCACGACGCGTAGTCCGCGACGAGGACGGCGTTCGGGTTCGGTCCCTGCTCGTCGGTGGCGTCGATGGTGAGTTCGAAGTCGCCGACCTGACTCGTGGAGGCGAAGCCCTCTTCGCTAACGGTGGAAGTTTCGATGTCGCTCATGCGTCCGTACTGTCGGGCGCTGTCTCCCTAAAGCTTGCTCACTCGGAAACCGACCGATGGCGGCGGCGTCCGGAGCCGAGTCGCTCTCGCGGCGACTGTCGGCGACGACACCGACGCTCGCGGGCGGCGGCGTTCTCGGCCGACGGCAGCAAAAAGGATGGAATCGCGGTTCGACCGCGTCGAGTTCCGGCGTCGGCCGCGCTCACTCCAGCGTGAACGACTCGTCGCCGTCGAGGACGTGCACCTCGGCGTCTGACCCGGTGGCTTTCACTTCGCGCTCGAAGTCCTCCACGTCGATTTCGACGGGCGGGAACGTGTCGTAGTGCATCGGGAACGCGTGGTCGACGTCCAACCAGTCGACGGCGAGGGCCGCCTGGACCGGTCCCATCGTGAAGTGGTCGCCGCACGGCAGGGCGGCCGCGTCGGGTTCGAGGTAGGGACCGATGACGTCTTTCATCTCGGACATCAGGCCCGTGTCACCCGCGTGGTAGAACGTCGTCGCGTCCGCGTCGGACTCCTGTGTCGGCATCTTGTCGCTGATGACGAAGCCGACGGGGACGCCGAGACTCGTCTCGTACCCCGTGTTGAGGCCGTTCGTGTGGTCCGCGCGGTGCATCGTCACGAACGCGTCGCCGCACTCGACGGTGCCGCCCATGTTCATGCCGATGCTGTCGGTGAAGCCGACTTCCTCCGCCATGTACCCCGTCATCTCCGGGACGCCGACCACCGTCGCGTCGGTGAACGCGCCGGCGTCGGAGATGTGGTCCGCGTGGCCGTGCGTGAGGAGGAGGTAGTCGGGATCCTCCACGTCCGACGGCGACAGGTCCGTGAACGGGTTGTCGAAGAACGGGTCGATGAGGAACGTCGTTCCGTCGACGTCCACGTGCCAGGTCGAGTGACCGTGCCAGGTGAGTTCCATCGTCATAGCCGGTCGACAGTACTCGCGTCAGTCGCTTAAATCCAACAGGCCGCGGTCGGGTCGGCCACCTGTCTCACGCGAAGACAGTCGCCGGTGGCTGACACTCACACCGGCCGCGAACGGTTTTCTTTGTCTGACACGTTCACCCGTGGGTATGGAGTACGACATCGCCTCCAGACCGTCGTTCGCACTCGTGACCGTCTCGCTCGACGCGGGAGAGTCGATACGGGCGGAGTCGGGCGCGATGGTGAGTCACGACACCACTATCGAGATGGAGACGAACGCGACGGGCGGGTTCCTGAAGTCCATCAGGCGGGCGTTCGGCGGCGAGAGCTTCTTCCAGAACACGTTCACCGCCGCCGAGGCGGGCGACGTGCAGTTCGCGCCGCCGCTTCCGGGCGACGTCTCGCACGTGGAGTTGACCGACGAGACGATGTACGTCCAGTCGGGGTCGTACCTCGCGGGCGACGCCGGACTGGACGTGGACACCGAGTTCGGCGGCGCGCGGACGTTCTTCGGCGGCGAGGGACTGTTCCTGCTGAAGGTGACCGGGAGCGGACCGCTGTTCCTGTCGAGTTACGGCGCCATCGAGGAGATTACGCTCGACGACCGCGACTCGTTCGTCGTGGACACGGGGCACGTCGTCGCCTTCGAGGACACCGCCGAGTTCACCGTCCGGCGCGTCGGCGGACTCCGCTCGACGCTTGCCAGCGGCGAGGGCCTCGTCTGCGAGTTCAGCGGGTCCGGTACGCTGTGGGTGCAGTCGCGGAGCCCCGACGCCTTCCTCGCGTGGCTCATCCCCAAGCTTCCGAGTCGACCCGCGACGAACACGCAGTAGCGGGCGAGCGACGTTCGACGGGCGTTTTCCGCGAAGGAAAGAACGAAACCGTCACGGGGTGAGGACTCTGCCATGCACCGCGTTCGCTTTCGCGACCCCGCAGGCTCCGTCCGCAACGGCCAGTGGCACGACGACCACGTCTCTTTCGCCGGCGAGACGTACTCGCTCGACGAGGTGGACGTGCTCCCGCCCTGCGAACCGACGAAGATAGTCTGCATCGGACGCAACTACGCCGAGCACGCCGACGAGATGGACAACGAGGTGCCGGACCGACCGCTCCTGTTCCTCAAGCCGCCGAACGCCCTCGCCGGTCACGGCGACACCGTCCCCCTGCCGGCGGGGAAAGAGCGCGTCGACTGGGAGGCCGAAATCGCCGTCGTCGTGGGCAAGCAGGCGCGAAACGTCGCCGCCGAGGACGCGATGGACTACGTGGCCGGCTTCACCTGCATGAACGACGTGTCGAACCGCGACGACCAGGACAGAGAGCAGAACTGGGTGCGCGGGAAGGCGTTCGACAACGCCGCCCCCCTCGGGCCGGTCCTCGCGACGCCCGACGAGGTGCCCGAGGACGCCAGCGTCGAACTCCGCGTGAACGGCGAGACGAAGCAGTCCTCCTCGCGCGACTACATGATGTTCTCCGTCGCGGACCTCGTCGAGGAGATAACGACGTACATGACGCTCGAACCGGGCGACGTCATCTCGACGGGGCGCCCGCGGGCGTCGGCGCACTCTCGGACGGCGACCGGGTCGAAGTCGACGTCGAGGGCGTCGGCGTCCTCGAACACGACGTTCGCGCCGCCGAGTGACGCGCGCGGCCCCCGGTCGACGGCCACTGTCTCCGTCCGCTGTCACATCGGTCACGTCACAGGACTCATACTCGCCGGAGACGACGTGTCGCGCATGCGCTTCACTCGATACGACTACGCGGGCGTCGCCCTCCTCGCCCTCGTCGCCGTCGTCGGCGTCGCCCTCCTGCCGACACTCCCCGACCGGTTCGCCGTCCACTTCGGTACCGCCGGCCCGGACTCGTTCGTCGCCCCCCTCGTCGGCGTCCTCCTCCTCCCCGCTATCGGCGTCGGGACGGTGGCGTTCCTCCGTCTCGTCCCCGACCGAACGGGCACCGACGACGTTCCCGCGTCGTACGGTCTGCTCCTGTCCGCCTTCCTCGCGTACGTGCAGGGCGTCGTCCTCGCGTGGAACCTCGGCTACGGCGTGGACGTGACCATCGCCGTCCTCCCGGTGGCCGCCGTCTTCGTCGTCGTCAGTCTCGCCGTGAACTACCGGTGACGCGGAAAGGCAACTCATAAGTTTAGGTTAACCTAATTCGCGTTCGTGAAACTGACGCGGCGCGACGCGATGGCCGCTCTCGCCGCCGTCGGTGCCGTCGGCGCGGGGTCGGTGGCGGCGCGGTACGACCCGCCGCGCGCCGAGACGGCGGCGGGGAGAACGGGGGCGACGGGGACGCAGAGCCGTCGGTGTCGGCAGACCTCCTCGACGTGATGGACGCCGCGGCGGCGGTGGTCTACCCCTCGAACGTGACGGGTCGGCGCGCGTTCGTCGAACGCTACGTCGTCGGCCGAACCGACGGGCGGGAGTCGTACCGCCGCGGACTGGAGGCGACGGCGGCGGAACTCGACGCCATCGCCCGCGACTGGCGGGACGCGGGGTTCGCCGACCTGTCGCCCGACGCTCGGGACGGGGTGCTCCAGGGCCTCGGCGTGGCGACGGCCGACCCCGAACCCGACGGCACCGTCTCAGAGCGAATCCGTCTCTACGTCGTCAACGACCTGCTGTTCGCGTTCTACTCCTCGCCGACCGGCGGCCGACTCGTCGGCATCGAGAACCCCATCGGCCACCCCGGCGGCACCGAGAGCTTGCAGGACGCGACGTCTGGACGGACTGTTGTCTTCTCCGTTCTTTTCGTCCAACGACCCGAACACAGCCCCTAATGAGTGGCGGTTGG
>NZ_WPCD01000032.1:0-26335 GCF_009741955.1 Halogeometricum sp. CBA1124
CGACGTGGGCAACGTCGGGGACGCGAACGGAACCACCACGGTCGAACTCGCCGTCGGGAACGGCACCGTCGCGTCCCGCAACGTCACGCTCGACGCGGGAGCGAACGCGACGCTGGCGTTCTCGCACGCGTTCGACGCGGCGGGGACGTACGAACTCCGCATCGGGAACCGGTCGGCCGGTACCGTGACCGTCGTCGACGCGAACCGGACGAACGGGTCCGCCGGCGGCGACGACGCGGGAACGGTGACGGCGGGTTCGGGCGACGACGATGCGACCGACGGCGACGAGAGCGGAGTGACGGACGGCGGCGAGACGGGAGACGGCGCTACGACGGCGGACGGCGGAAGCGACGCGGCGGCGGGAGCGGACACGCCTCCTGAGGCGTCCGACGACGAGTCGCAACTGACCTCCGAAACCGGCACCGGGACGAGTACGGGGACGCCCGGATTCGGCGTCGTCGTCGCCGTGTTCTCGATGCTCCTCGCGGCGACGCTGGCGCGACGGCGGCACGACTGAGGGCGGACGAGCCCCGTCGCTGACGGGCACAATCCGACCGTTAATCGTCCCGGCTCTCGGACCGTCCTCGCGGCCGGAATCACCGTCGAATCGACTTTCACGGCGTCTCGGAAGATACTCCCCGACTAACTATCTTCACCGGAGCGAAAGGACGGACAGATGAAACGGCTCCTCGTCGTTCTCACGTGTATCACCGTCCTCCTCGCAGGAATCAGCGCGAGCGCCGTCGTCGCGCAGTCGACCGAGACCACCGATACCGCCGCGGACGACTACTCGCTGGACACGCCCGAGAGCGTCCCCGTCCACGACAGACAGGTGACCGTCGACGGCGCGACGACGAACGTCAGTTCCCTCGTCGGACTGTACCCCGGCGAGGAGGCCGTCGTCGAGGTGACTGCCCCCGACGACGAACTCGCCGTCGTCACCGTCCGGACGCCCGACGGAACGGTCGTCCAGAAGGACAGCCTGACGACCGGAGAAACCGTCCTCGTCGACGGCAGCGACTACGAACGCGGCACCTACCACCTCGTCCTCTCGACGGGCGGACAGGTGCGGACCGTCAGCCTCCTCGTCGTCTCGAAGTACGAGGTGAGTTACGGGCTGAACAACGTCACGGCCGACGGACTCACCGGCGACGCGACTGTCGCCGGCGGCGTCGCCGACGGCGAGGCGGTCCAGTTCGTCCTCTCGAACGACGAAGGCGAGGTTCGGACGAACGCCTCCGAAGTGCGGCGCGGGCTGTACGACTTCGACCTCTCGCTCGAAGACGTCCCCGACGGGAACTACACCGCACTCGTCGAAGTCGTCAACCAGAGCGGCGACGGCGCGAGCGCAGTACTCGCGACCAGTCAGGTGCGAACCCTCACGGTCGGTGACGCGGGCGGAGACGAGAACGCGACCGCGGGCAGTGACGCCGCCGCCGCGGACGCGACTGCGACGGCAGTCGATGACTCGGCGTCGGCACCCGCGCAGACGGCGGCCGACGACTCGACGGCCGGAACGGCGGACGGTCAGACCGGCGCGTCCGCAGAGTCGAACTCGACGGTCCCGGAGTACGGTCCGGTCGCCCTGTTCGCACTCCTCGTCTCGTGGGCCGTCGTCGCCCGGGTCCGCCGACGCCGCTGAGCGATTCTTGGGAGAGCGGACGGGCGGACGTGTCGTGATTCGGTCGGCTCACAGTCGAATGGCCGCGAGCACGAGGAGCGCTCCGATGGCCGCGTTGGCGACCGACAGCGTCGTCGGCGTCGAGAGAGTGAAGAACAACGGGAGCGCGAGGAGGCACGCGGCGACGACGACGATGGCCCTCGCGCCGGCCCGGATGGCCGACGAGACGTGCGCGGACACCCACGCCGCGACGGCCGCGTCTTCGAACAGCGTCACGACGCCGAACAGTTCGAGGAGCGCGCCGAGGCCGGCCAACAGGCCGACGTGAGACCCGGTTCGGAACAGGAGGACGTGCAGGCCGACGCCGCCGACGACGGCGAGTGCCCCGCCGACGATTCGAACCGCGCGGACGAGCGACGGCCGGTCGAGCGAGAGTCGTCCCGGCTCTCGACCGCCGAGCGTGTCGCCGAGCGTCCCGCCACCGAACGCACCGCCGAGCGACGAGACGCGACTCTGCGCGCGCGCTTCGCGACGGAACGTCCGCTGCACCGGCGTGCCGAAGTAGTACTCGGCCGTCTCGGCGACGACAGTCGCCGCGAGGAAGAACGCGACGCTGAGCAGTGCCACCTCGTTCGAGTCCGCCGGGTCGAGGACGTCGAAGAAGCGGTGTCCCCAGAACAGGTTGGCGTACACGGAGTCGTGAACCGCCCTGAGCGACTCGGCGAAGGAGGGCGAGACGTGGTGTGCGTCCGGTACCATCGCCCAGATGCCGCCGAGAACGCTCGACGCTCTGGGATATCCGAAGCGCGGCAGGAGGAATGTGACGACGAGCATCGTCGCCGCCGCGCCGAAGGCGAAGTGCGTGATTGCGAGTGACATGGCAGTCGTGTGGAGGACCGTTCCCGAACGCGTACGCTCGCGAACGAGATAAATCCGGTAGACACTCACACCAGTTCGGGACCGTTCGGGAGCGTCCGAAACCGATTCCTGTCGACTGATGACGTCCGGCGAGGAGATACACATCAGACTAACTACCATTTCCATCGTACTAACAGCTCTCGCCGAGCCCGTACATCGTACGGAGACGAACGGCGCCCCGTCCGCATCCGCTCGTCTCGGAGTTAGTTGCCTGGTAACTCCTCTCGTTCGAGAACAGCGGACACGATGGTGTCCGGGGGAGGCCGACTGCGAACGAACGGTGGGCCCGACGCGAGGACTGGCTAGTTCGCCGACGGTTCACTCGAAGGAGCCACACCACCACGTCCGGAGTATCATCCACTAGTGAGGTCTCGGCGTTTCGAAATCGGGTGAATCGTTCGGACCGGAATCCCGCCTCGACGCCGCGTGACGCGGGTCCACAATCGCCTCAATCGTTCCCCTTCCAACCCCCTCGTTCCTGTCGTCCGCCCGCAATCGTCACGTCACGAGCGCATCAGACGTCGTCGAAGTCTTCGAGCGTCGTCGGTTCGTCGCCCCCCTCGACGTACGGGTCGATGCTGTCGTGGACGCCGACGAGTTCGACGGTGTCGGCCATCGCCGAGAGGATGAGTTCGACGTCCATGTCGAGTGCGTACTCGCGGTACGTCCCGCCGCGACGGCCCTCGTTTCGCTCGGTGACCGAGACGATGCCCAGCATAGCGAGTTCGCTCAGGTGGTCGCGCATCCGCCGCGGGACCAGCGGGTCGCGGTTCGCCAGTTCGGCGAAGCGAGTGTACCGCGGTCGGACGCGCGGGATCGAATGGGCGTCTCGTCCTCGAGGTCGAGCGTGAGGAGTGCGTAGAGGACGAGGTGGCCGTGTTCGGTGAGGCCGTTGATTCCCTCCTTGATGCGTCCGCGTTCGAGGGCGCGTCGGCCGCGGCGGACGTGGTCCTCCTCGATGGTGTCGGTGTCCTCGTCGCGGGCGAGGTCCCCCGCTTTCATCAGGAGGTCGATGGACTGGCGGGCGTCGCCCGCGTCCTTCGCGCCGTAGGCCGCACACAGCGGAATGACCTCCTCGGAGAGGACGCCGTCGTGGAAGGCGACCTCCGCACGCTGTTCGAGGATGGCGCGAAGGTTCTCGGCGTTGTAGGCCGGGAAGTGAATCTCCTGCTCGCAGAGCGAACTCTTGACTTTCGGCGAGAGATCGTCGCGGAAGGAGAAGTCGTTCGAGATGCCGATGAGACCGATCTTGGCGACGTCGAGGTTGCCGTTCGCGCGGGCGCGCGGGAGTTGATAGAGAATGCTGTCGTCGTTGACGTGGTCTATCTCGTCGAGAACGACCAGGACGGTTCCCGCCCGGTCGTCGAGTTCCTCCCAGAGCATCTCGTAGACGGACGCGAGGGGGTAGCCAGTCGTGGATATCTGGTTCGCCTCCGAACGGAGACTGTTGACGAGTCGGGTGGCGATCTGGTACGAACTCGTGAGTCCGTCGCAGTTGAGAAACGTCACCGAGAGGTCGATGTCGTCGTACTGAGCGGCGTCTTCTCGGAGGTGCGAGAGCAGGTACTTCGTCGCCGCCGTCTTCCCGACGCCCGTCTTCCCGTACAGGAAGACGTTGTTCGGCTGTTCGCCGTTGATGACGGGTTGAAGCGCCGCCTGGTAGGTGCGCAGTTCCTCGTCTCGCCCGACCAGTTGCTCGGGCTGGTAATCCTCCCGGAGGGCGTCCCGGTCCCGATAGATGTCGTTGTCCCGTTCGAACAGCGCCATAGACACGCCGTCTCGGTGATTGTTTATAAAACCACCGCGTCCGGAGTGTCCGCTGTTCTCTAACTATTTAAAGAAACGCGAGAACACACCCCCTCCACTTTGTCCGGAGTTCCGCTCCGAAGAGGGGGGGTGGGGTCGAATCGACAGCCACGAAAGCACTCTAGAAGCGGTGGCTTTATTATGCAAAAGGCCAAGTTACTCCGTAGTCCTCTTAGAGAAGAGAACGAGAGAGGCTACGATCGAGTTCACTACTCTCGTGTGCTGAGGGAAGCCTATTCGACGGTTTCTCGTGCGCACATTCGACAGCGTTCCACTCGACGGCACCGTCGTTCCGCCGTTCCGCAGATACCCCCTCCCTCCGTGAGCGGAGAACTGCGGACAAAGTGGAGGGGGTGTGTGGCCGGCCGTCCGGCGGTAAACGTACTCTATCTATCATACCTGTTTCTCCCGATTCGACGCCTCACAGCCACGTCTGATACACGTACGCTACGAATTAGACATCTGCTTGAATCTAACAACACCACTGTGTCCGCTGTTCTCCCGTCCGTCGGCAGGCGTCGTTCTCTTCGCCGCAATCGTTGCCGTCCTCTGGACTCCGTCGTCTCTCCTGTCGGCACGAGAACAGCGGACACGGTGGTGTGTCGCCATCCGCCCACGTCGGTTCGAGAAAAACAGCGGACAGTGTGGGGTCGGAGCCGACATTCAAAACGTGCAGAATAGATGCAAATAGTGAATCTCGGCCCACGTTACGTCTGTTTACTCCGGACGGTGTGGTCTGAGTTCGTGGTCGGATCGACTCCCACTTGAATCGTCGTCTCGTGGCCACCTGTCTCCGTCGCCCTCGTGTCCACCGGCACCCGTCGTCGCCCCGTATCCACCCGCCCCCGTCGTCGGCACTCTCTCTCGGTCTGGCCGTCAGAACAGCGGACAGAGTGGAGGGACGCATCGTCGCTCCGGTTCCCTTCCGTCGTCTCTCTTTACTTCCTTCGTCGCCTCCACTCTCGGGTTTCCCCCTCCAGCTTCACCGCTGCATCGTCTTCTGTCGTAACCCGCGCGTCTCTCTCCATCTCTTCCAGTTCGTTCGTCGCTCCCGAGGCTCCTGTTTCTCCCGCCCTTTCAGCTTTCGTTACCGCACCGCCGTCTCGACTCGGCCACGCCGCCCGTCCACCGTATCGAGTTCACCCGTTCGCGTCACTCTCCGTCGCCGTGGACACCACCGTGTCCGCTGTTCCCCCTCCGACTCTCCGCCAGCGAAACGGGTGGCAGACGGAAGTGCTTAGAGTTAAGTCGGGTCACCCAGTGCACCGGATATGGTCAAACTCGACGACGTGGACCCCGAGGAACTTCGTCGCACTCTCGCAGACGTGGACTCCGCGAAAGAGGCGAAACGACTCGTCGTCGCTCTGGACTACCTCGACGACGTACCGGTTTCGGTCCTCGCAGAACGGTACGGAATCCCGCGTTCGACGCTCTACTACTGGCTCGACAGGTTCGAGACGGAGCCTATCTCCGAGGCGATCACCGACGAGGACCGGCCGGGACGCCCCCGGAAACTGGACGACAGGGACCGGAAGCGACTCTCGGAACACCTCGAAGCGTCTCCCAACGACCACGCGTACGACGCGGACGAGTGGACCCCCGAACTCGTCAGAGACCACGTCGAACGCGTGTTCGGCGTGTCTTACTCGGTCGGCCACGTCCGTCGCCTCCTCCGCGAACTGCGGTCGTCGTGAACCTAACCCACGTCCCGTTCAGGTCTCGACTCGACTCTGATTCGGTTCCGATTCGTTTCCGTCGAATCCGCCGTGCCGCCGCCTCCAACTCGTTCCGTCGTCTCGGCACTCTCGTTCGTCTCGTTACCTAAGGCCGACGCGCGTACTGCTGTACGACGACGGCGTCGTCTATCGTGCGTCCAGAGGCGATTCACTGTCGTCGTGCGTCCAGAGGCGATTCACTGTCGTCGTGCGTCCAGAGGCGATTCACTGTCGTCGTGCGTCCAGAGACGGTTCACCGTCGTCGTGCGTCTAGAGGCGATTCACCGTCGGTCGTCGGTGCGTCGTAGCAGACGCCTGCAGAGGCGGAACGTATTTACTGGTTCGTCAACTCGTATCTACTGTTCAATGAGTAGTGACGGGAACGAGAGGTCGGGCCGCGGCCGCCGGAGCAAGGTTCGACGCCTCATCGACGAGTACGACCTGGAGGGTGAAGGCGAACGCTTGGAGAACCGGTGGACGGCGAACCGAGAGGACCGCCTGAGTCTCCGCGAACTCGCCGACGACTTCAATCGACGCCTCCTGCGTGCGGTCATGGTCGAGGTGGGAATGAATCCGCTCGACGGCGAAGTGGCCAACACGTACCGCCTGCTGACGGACGACGACGTGTCGAGCGGGATGCAGACCCAGGCGAGACAGACTCTCGAACGCGAGGGCGTCGACGTGGACGAACTCCAGAAGAACTTCGTCTCCCATCAGGCGATACACACCTACCTGACGAAGTATCGCGGGGTCAAGCGCGACGAACAGACCGACGAGGACCGCGTCCAGAAGGGACTCGACACCATCCAGCGACTCCGAAGCCGAACGGCGGCCGTCTCCGAGAACATCGTCGAAAACCTCGCGAGTACGGGTCGCATCGCCGTCGGCGACTTCGAGGTGCTCGTCGACGTTCGCGTCTTCTGTCGGGACTGCGGGACGCAGTACGACGTACAGGACCTCCTCGAGGAGGGGCGGTGCGAGTGCGGGGGGAACCTCGTCTCGGCCGCCGGCGAGACCGAAGCGTCTCGGTGACGGCGACGCTCGACTCCTCGGCCGTCGACGACTGCACGTCAGCGACGTGACCCGCACCCGAGACGGCGAAGGTGCGTTCGGACGGAGAGGCCGGCTTACGACTCCGATTCCGTATTCCGAGTTGGATATCGTTACAGCGTTATTCCTGTAACGTCGTCGCGACGTGAGATGAAGTATTATATACTCGCGCCCTATTGGATGTCCTATGAGTCGTGCACAGTCTACGACAGAGTCCGTCGAGCTTCACGTCGAGAACATCGGCGGTATCGAAGAGACGACGGTCGAACTCGGCCCCGGGGTCACGGCGCTCGCGGGCCGAAACGCCACGAACCGAACGTCACTTCTGCAGGCGATTATGGCGGCTCTCGGAAGCGACCGGGCGTCGCTGAAGGCCGACGCAGACGAGGGTTCGGTGACGCTCACCGTCGGCGGCGAGACGTACACCCGAACGCTGAAACGACGCGGTAGTACAATCGCCACCGAAGGTGACCCGTATCTCACCGACGCGACGCTGGCCGACCTCTTCGCGTTCCTCCTCGAATCGAACGAGGCCAGACAGGCCGTCGCCCGCGGCGACGACCTCCGCGAACTCATCATGCGGCCCATCGACACCGAGGCCATCCAGGCGGAGATTCGCAACCTCGAACAGGAGAAACGCGAAGTCGACAGCGAGATATCCAGCCTCGACTCCCTCGACGGGCGTCTCCCCGAACTCGAACAGAAGCGCACGTCGCTGAAGGAGCAGATCGAGGAGAAACGCGCGGAACTGGAGGAGAAAGAGCGGGAGATAGAGGAAGCCGACGCCAACGTCGAGCAGACCCGAGACGACCGCGACGAGTTGGAGAGTCGGCTCGACGACCTGAAGGAGGCCCGGTCGAACCTCGAAGACGTCCGCTACGACATCGACGCCGAGGCCGAGAGCATCGATGCGCTCGAATCCGAGCGCGACGAACTCACCGCCGAACGCGAGGACATCCCCGCGGAGATAGACGGTGGCGACGAGATAGAGGCGCAGATAGCCGACCTCCGCGACCGGATGCAGCGACTGGATTCCAGCGTGAACCAACTCCAGACCGTCATCCAGTTCAACGAGGACATGCTGGAGGGGACGAGCGCGGACGTCGCCGCCGCCCTCCGCGACGACGCCGGTGCCGGTTCCGTCACCGACGCCCTCGTCGAGTCGGACACGGTCGTCTGCTGGACCTGCGGGACCGAAGTCGAGACCGAACAGATCGAGGAGACGGTAGACCGCCTCCGGTCGCTCCGCCGCGACAAACTCGACCAGCGGAACGACCTCCGCAGTGAGATAGACGACCTCGAATCCGAGCGCGACGAACTCGAACAACTCGACCGCCGACGCGAGGAACTGGAGGACCGTATCCAGAGCATCGACGCGGAACTCGACCGCCGCCGCGACCGCCGCGAGTCGCTGAAGGAGGAACGCGAGAACCTCACCCAACGCGTCGAAGCGCTCGAATCCGAGGTCGAGGAACTGGAGTCTCGCGACTACGGCGACGTACTCGAACGCCACCGCGAGGCGAACCAGTTGGAGTTCGAGATCGGACGGCTCGAAAACGACCTCGAGGATACGGAGGACGAGATAGCGTCCGTCGAGTCTCGACTCGGCGAACGCGACGAACTGGAGGCTCGGCGCGAGGAGATTGCCGACGAACTCGCGGACCTGCGGACCCGCATCGAGCGCATCGAGTCCGAGGCCGTCGAGGAGTTCAACACGCACATGGACACCGTCCTCGACATCCTCGACTACCGGAACCTCGACCGCATCTGGATCGAACGGACCGAACAGACGGTCCGAGAGGGTCGCCGGAAGGTCCAGAAGTCGATGTTCGACATGCACATCATCCGGAGCACCGCCGACGGAACGACGTACGAGGACACCATCGACCACCTCTCGGAGTCCGAACGCGAGGTGACGGGACTCGTGTTCGCCCTCGCGGGCTACCTCGTCCACGACGTCCACGAGACGGTGCCGTTCATCCTGCTGGACTCGCTGGAGGCCATCGACTCGGGCCGCATCGCCCAGTTGATCGACTACATCAGCGAGTACGCCGAGTACACCGTCGCCGCTCTCCTCCCCGAGGACGCGGCGGCACTCGACGACGACTACGAACGCGTCCGCGAAATCTGAGACGAGACGCGGACGCGACCGGTCCGTGTTCGGCCCGATTTCGGCCGTCGACCGTTCGCCCGTCGGTCGCTCGGTGTTCCCGCCGAGACCCGTTCAGAAAGTAACGGAATCAGACTTGTTCTACAAATAAATATGTACGGATTTGTATACAGTAACTGAATACAGATTTACAGGACTGATGGGGGCTGCTCACCTCGAACAGAAGTAAAATTTCCACAATTTCTACAATGCTCAGAATGTTGGCAGAGATGGTTAGACGTCCGAGCGAGAAACGAATCTCGGTGCCCGCTGGGAGATAGCGTCTGCTCGAGTCGGAGCGTGGAAACGAACGCGGCCGGTGAAGAAAGCGAGTCCGAGTGAAAGATCGGAGCGCGGTAGATTCCTCAGTCGCGGCGGACCGCGAGGAGGGCCGCGGCGAGGAGTGCCACGAGGGCCACGACGACGCCGAAGCCGGGCGTTCCGGTGGACGTCTCGGTGGCCGTGTCGGTCGGTTCACCGTCGGTGGGGGCCTCGGTGGCCGTGTCGGTCGGTTCACCGTCGGTGGGCATCTCCGTCTCCGTCTGCGTCTCGGTGTCCATCGGCGTCTCCGTCACGGTGTCGGTCGCCGTGTCGGTGGTGGCGTCACCCTCGCCGACGTTGCCGTCGACGGTGAGGGAGTCGGCCGCGCCGCCGCGGACGGTCACCTCGAACGTGTCGCCGGCCTGCTGCTCGCTGAAGTCGAACGTCCCTTCGTAGGTGCCGTCTTCGGTCACGTAGACGGACGCGGTCTTCAGGAAGCTCGGCTGCGTGTCGCCGCTGGAGCGGACGCGCAGACTGAGTTCCGTGCCGGGTGCGACCGTGGTCTCACCCGCGACGGTCTGGCCGGACGCGGCCGAGACGTTCACGGGTTCGTCGAGCGAGTGTTCCGCTTCGACGATGCCGTACTCGTCTTCGACGGTCTGGTCCTCGTCGGCGAGGTTACCCTCGTCCTCGTACACCGTGAAGTTCGCGAGCAGTTCCTGACCGTCGTCGAGTTGGACGGTCTGGCCGTTCGGTCGTTCACCCACCACGTCGTCCGTGTCGAACGCCACGAAGTACGTGTCGTTGTCCGGGTCGGGGACGACGACGGTGTTCCCGGCGTGGAGGTTCAGCACGAACGCGTCGCGGTTCGCGCTGGGGTTCGACTCTTCGACGCTGAGTTCGTACACGTTGCCGTTCAACGCGAAGAACGCGGCGGTGTCGTTCCCGCTCTGCGCTTCGAGCGCGCCTTCGAGACCGGAGGCCTGCAGTTGGTGGATCACCAGGTCGCCGTCGGCGATGTCGTCGGACTCGGTGACGTTGGCGTTCGCGACTGCCTCGTACACCTCGTCGCTGTCGTCGAACGTCGTGCCCGTGGGGGCGGTCCAACTGACGAGCGAGTCGGTGGTGCGTTCTTCGAGGACCAGCGTGCCGACGCCCTGCGAGTCGTCGGACGCGTCGTCGCCGGAGCGGACTTCGAGGTCGTACTCGCCCGCGTCGAGGAGCGAGCTGACGCGGTTCTGCGGGTCGATGTCGCTGGAGTCGATGTCGTCGTCGCTGTCGGCGACGTCGAACACGTCGCCGCTCACGCCGTTCGTGGCGGCGTAGGTGTTGAACAGGACGTTGACTTGCCCGTCGCCGGAGTCGTCCTCGACGGTGACGTTGGCGCGGAAGCCGGCGTCTTCGGAGCCGATAGTCAGCGTCGCGGTGTCGGTGTTCGAGAGGGTCACGGTGATGTTCGCGATGTCACCGCGCTGTTGGGTGACGATTCCTCCGGCGATGTCCGCGCGGCCCTCACCGGCCTTCGAGACGGTGACGACGTCGGATTCGATGACCACGCCAGAGCCGAGGTCGGTCACCTCGACGGTGTAATCGTCCGTGTCGACGGGCCCGAGCGTGAACTCGAACTCGCCCTGACCGTCGAGGTTGCCGGTGACGGATTCGCCGCTGACGGCGTCGCCGTCACTGTCGAGGAGTTCGACTTGCACGCCGCGGGTGCCCGCGTTCGCGGAGACGGTGCCCTCTATCTCGTCTTCGTCCGTCACGGTCCGGTCGTCGATGTCGACGTCCAGGCCGAGTTCGCGAAGTTCGATGGTGGCCGCGTTGCTGCCGTCGAACGTGGCCTCGTAGGAGCCGACGTCTCGGTTCTCGGTGTCGAACGTGTAGACGCGACTGTTCGTCCCGGTCGACCCGGAGACGAAGTAGGTGAAGTCGTCGTCGTCGTCGGTGATTTCGATGTCGGTGTTGACCGAACTGGCCACGACGGCGACGACGGAGCCTCTGTAGGCGTTCACGTCACCGTTCGGGCCGACGGTCGTCGCCGCGAACGCGACGTCCTTCCGACCGCCGTTCGAGAGGTCGTTGTTGGACGCGTCCTGGATGTCGCCCGAGAGGCGAATCTCGATGTCGCGCGACTGCACGACGTCGTTCATCTCGACGATGACGCGGCCGTTCTGGGGCTGGGTGATGGAACTGACCTGTCCCGAGATGTCCTCGTCGTCGTCGAAGACGGTGAAGTTGTCCGTCGTCAGACTGTTGCTATTCACTTGGGCGCTGAACGGTACCTCGATGACAGCGTCGTCGCTGCTGTCGACGTAGTGGACGGCGCCGCCCTCGTACTCGAAGGTGGACTGTGCCGCCCCTGCTCCCGCGAACGCGACGGTCCCGGCGAACACCGAGAGCACCATCAACGCGGAGAGAACGATCGCTCGTGTCTTGTGTGTATGACTCATGGATATCACTACTCGGTCGGAGACGGTCGGAGCGACCTCGGCGCGACGCCGACAGAGTCGGCGCGGGCGAGTCCGCCGGACCGGGTTCCGATGAGGATGTAAGCGATAGTGAGTCTGCTGAGGATAAGTACTTTGTGTGGATACAATCTATTTGACACGTGCTACTCCGCGCCTAACTCCGGCGTATCTCTCGGATTCGGCGGTTCGGCTCTGAGAGGGTGAGTCGCGACCTGTGCTAGCTCCCACCGAGGACGCGCTTGAACAGGGTGAACGTGAGCAGGGTGAAGAACAGGCCGTTCAACATCCCCTGACTCATCGCGAACAGACGCGCGGCCCACCCGAGGGGGTTCACGTCGCCGTAGCCGACGGTACTGAAGCTGATGTAACTGTAGTAGAGGCCGTCGAACAGTACCTCGCCGGGATTCGCGGCGTTCCAGATGACGCCCGCCTGCGTCTCGAACGGGCCGCCGAGGACGTAGAAGACGCCGAACACGGCGGGCAGGAGGAACGTCAACGCCGCGATGCGGGGCAGGCGGTTGCCGTACCCGCAGGTCACCTGCATGAACAGGTTCAGGGTGACGCTTGCGGCCTTCTTCACCCGTCCCCACGCGTTCATCGAGTACTCGTTGCGGAGGATGTCGGCGTTCTTCTTGCGGTTGTAGTAGTAGCGCTTGAACTCGAACTCCCGGCTGGCGGGCGTGTCGCCGACGGCGTTCGCACTCGACTGGGCCTTCCGGTACGTCTCCTCTATCGTCTCGTCGGTCAACTCGACGGCGTAGTTGCCGGTGGCGTCGTTCTCGATGAAGTCGTGGATGGTCCAGTCGTTGCGTTCGAGGTAGCCGTGGTGGTTGCTGAAGTCGAAGCCGTCGAAGTCGGTGAGACAGAAGCGGAAGTGGTCGAGCAGGTCGCCCTCCGCGCCCTCGCCCTCCAGTCGCACGTCGCCGACGGTGGTGTTCGTCATGTCGTACGGGACGACGCTGCCGCCCGACTCGACGATGGTCCCGCTTCGAAGCGTCGCGTCGGTCAGGTCGACGCAGGTGGGTTTCGTCCCGGGGAGGACGTGGAACCGGCCGCTCTCGGAGAACGCCGCCTCGCGGAACGTACACGTCCCCTCGAACGTCGTCTCCCAGAACGACCCGCGGGTGAACCGGGCACCGCTGAAGTCGGCGTCCGTCTCGAACGTCGCCTCGTCGAACGAGCAGTTCTGCTCGCGGTAGTTCGCGCCCCCCTCGAACGTCGCACCGCGGAACCGGGCGGCGTCCTCGAACGTGGCCGCCCCGAAGTCGGTGTCGCCGTGGAACCGCGCCTCGTCGAACGTCACCCGCCCGGCGAACGTCGCCGCGGCGAACGTCGCGTCGTCCTCGAACGTGGCTTCGACGCCGGCGACGTTCCCCTCGAACTGGGCCTCCTCGAACACGGCGGGGGCGCGAACGTCACGTTGCGGAGGTTCGCCTCGCCCTCGACGGTCAGCCCGTGACACTCCGCGCGCGCGTCGAACGCCGCCCGGTCGAGGTTCCACTCGCCCCGGCAGACGGCCGACTTGAAGTCGGCGAAGCGAAAGCGCGCGAGTTTGAAGTCGGCCTCGCCCTCGAAGATGGCGCTCTCGAACGTCACGTCGTCGCTCGTCGTCCGACTCCCGCCGTCGAACGCGACGCCGCGGAACTCCGCCAGGTCGCGGAACCGCACGTTCTTGAACCCGGCGTCGTGGGAGAACCGCGCCTCGTCGAAGTCCGCCACCCGGTCGAACACGCACCCGTGGAAGACGCTGTCCCCGTGGAAGTTCGTGTGCTCGAAGTCCGCCGCCGCCTCGAACGTACAGTCCTCGAAGGTGACGTACTGGAAGTCGGTCTGTCTGAAGTGCGCGTCGTCGCGGAAACTCGCGCCCGCGAAGGAGACGTGGTCGGCGAGGACGTGACTGCTCCCACTCGTCGTCGCGTTTCTGAAGTTGACGACGCCGCGGAACGTCGCGTCCTCGAAGGTGGTGTCCTCTCGAAAGGTCGTCTCGTCGCAGGTGACCGTCGCCTCGAACGTCGCGCCGTCGAAGTGGACGTCCTGTTCGAAGGTGGCCTCGGAGGTGTCGAGTTCGCCGGTGACGACGGTGCCCGACGCCTCCACGTCGCCCGTCACGGTGGCGTCCTCGAACGTGACGCGGCCGAGCGTCGCCTCGCGGACGTTCAACCCGTGGTCCAGACGACCGTGCGTGAGGTCGATACCGCCGATTTCGGCGTGCTGGAAGTTCAGCACGTGGTTCGTCTCGGCGTCCACCTGCTGGTAGGTCAGCGGCAGGTTCGGGAGCGTCGCGCCGACGTACTCGTTCAGGCGCGGGTCGTCCGTGTGGAGGTTCTCGAACAGGCGGTCGACCACGTCCTGCGGGCGCACGTCCAGCGCGGTTCGCTCGTCGGCCGACATGTGGAACACGCAGACGTCGCTGTCGGCGTGGGCGGGGTGCGGACACTCCCACGTGGTCCGGAGGCTGGCGTCGGTCCGTTCGGAGGGGTCGAACGTGTACCGACAGCGCTCGTCGTCGCCGTCGCCCGCGTCGCGTCGCCGGGCGGCGTCGGCCCCATTTCGCGCGGCGGTTCCGTTCGTCTCGGCGCGACTCGCGCCGGCACCGGCGGCGTCGGCCGGCCCGTCGTCGGAAGCGGCCGTCGCGCCGTTTCGGTCGTCGGAACCGATGGCTGCGCCGTCCGGGCCGTCGGCGTCGGGTTCGGGGGTCGAGTCGGTGTGTCTCATCGTGGCTCCCGGTCGGGACCGGTCGTCCGAACCGGTCGGATTCGGCGAGTATTCCGCGCACCCGCACTTAAAGTTCGGGGACCGCGTCGCCGCGACGCCGTCGCTTCCGCACCGCGCGGGGCCGTCACTCTAACACCTCGCGGCGTTCCCGTCTGCTCAACTCGACGTTCGTCGCGTTCGGCGAGCAGTGTTCGCACTCGCGGGCGGGGTTCGTACTGCGGTCGTACACCTTCAGTGGGTAGCCGAGGACGAAGAACGCGTCCATCTGGTGGCGTTCGACGATGGCGTCCGCCGGTTCGCCGCAGTTCGGGCACCACTCCTCGTCAGTTGCGGGTCGCTGGTAGATGACCTTGTGGCGGCCGAACGTCCGGGCGGCCTCCCGTTTCGTCTGTTCGACGAGGTCCTCGACGGGGTACGGCGCCTCTTCGACCGCGTTCTCGAACCCGGCGTCGCTCTCCACCGACGCCGAGAGGTACGGGCCGACGCCGACGGTGTTGTCGTAGCCGACGAAGTGGACGGTCACCGCCGCGCCGCGCCCCGAGAGTTCCACCTCGTGGCCGTGGCCGACGACGTACACGTCCACGTCGCTTCGGACCGCCTCGACGGTCACCTCGTGGTTCGCCCCCGTCACGTAGACGCCGGCGTCGGGGTCGGACGCCGTCGCGGTCTGTCGCCACCCGTTCGTCACCACGTCGAACGCCGTCGGGTCGGCGTCGGGGCCGGCGGCGCGGTAGACGTTCTCCGCGCCGACCACGTCGAGACTCCCGGCGACGGCGTCCGCGGGGACGAACACGTCCTCTGCGCCGGCTATCGTCAGGTCGCCGTCGACGCCGCCGGACTCGACGTAGGCGTCCTCGTCGGCCCGGAGCGTCGTCGCCGCCGTCGCCTCGCCGTCGACGCGTTCGACCGGTTCGTTCGTGAAGACGTACTCCGCGTCGGTCAGGCGCGCGTCGCCGGCGACGCTCCCCGACTGGAGGAACGCGTCCGCGGGGTCGCGGACGGTGACGGGCGACCGCTCCGACCCAGCGAGTGCGAGGTCACCGTCCACGGACCGGTCGGTCATCGCCGGCCCTCCGCGGGTCGTTCGCCCTCGGGATTCGGAGCGGTCGAATCGGCTCCCGTGAGCGTCAGCGTCGTCTCCGTCCGCACGGACGCGTCGCGTTCGGGGTAGGTGTGGTACGTCTCGTAGCCGGCGCCGTCGTCGTCGACGGCGACGGTGGTCCACGCGTCGGGGCCGAACCGGAAGGCGGCGTCGGCCCCCGCCGCACCCGGAAACGCCGAGAGCGGTTCGACGCGAACGGTCGTCTCCGCGCGGACGGCGTCGCTCTCGAACGCGACGCGGCCCGACGCGCCGGGGTCGAGCGCCGTCGTCTGCGAGGCGGCGGCCGGCAGGGGGTCGCAGGAGCACACCTCGTGGTAGTCGAGTGCGGGCGCACTCACGAGGTGCGACTGGCCGATGACGGCGAACGCGCAGGGCCGTCCGAGGAGTTCGCCCGGCGTGAGCGTCTTCACGTCGAATCGCTCGACGTCCGGGGGGTCGCTCGCGTACGCGAAGTGCAGGTCGGTCGTGTCGGTCGTGTTGGTGGGTGAGTGAGTCATTGTCAGTCGACGATGATGTCGTAGTTGGGGTCGAAGATGGAGTTCACCTCGACGCCGTCGTAGCGGGGGACCTCGCGCCACCGCACGTCGCGGTAGCGGTCGCCGTGCCTCCGGACGTAGTCGTCGCCCCGGTCCACGTCGAACGCCGTCCCGTTCGTGCCGGGTCGGTCGCTCGGCGCGAGGACGTAGAACCGTTCGACGCGTTCGACGTCGCCGTCGGCGTCGATGTCCTCCCACGCCCAGTACGGCGCGTATCGGGTGAACCCGGCGTCGCGGACGGTGTTCGTGAACGCCTTGTTGTGGTCGCCGTAGGCCGAGGCGGCGTACGTCCACGTGACGACCACGCCGTCGGAGGCCAACCGGTCGCGTATCGCGCCGTAGAACTCCGTCGAGTAGAGTTTCAACAGGTCGTCGTCCGTCGCGCCGGGGACGTCGAGGAGGACGAGGTCGTACGTCTCGTTCGTCTGCCGGAGGTAGGTGTAGCCGTCGGCGACGGTGGTGGTCAGGCGGTCGTACTCGTAGGCGTCGTCGTGCCACTTCGAGAGGAACGAGTCGTTGCGGGCGTACGCCATGAACTCGGCGTCGATGTCCACCTGGTCGACAGTCACGTCGTACTCGCGCAGGTGGTCGACGGCCACGTAGTCGCCGCCGCCGACGACGAGGACGTTCGTCTCGGGGTCGTGGTCGAACCTCGTCATCGGCACGTCGACGAGGCCGGAGTGGTAGGAGTCTGCCCAACTGTCGCAGAGTTGGACGGCGGTGCCGAGACGCAGACAGCGCTCCGTCTCGCCCGCGAAGTGGGGGTTCTCCCCGACGCCGGTCCACGTCCGTTCGTACTCGACGACGTGTTGGTACGTGGTCGTGTGCTGACCCACGACGCTGGCCCGCATCGCCCCCGGCGCGTACTCGTCCTCCACGTCCTGTTCGAGGTACAGCGACGAGAGCGTCTCGTCGACGCGTTCGTGTTCGTAGACGGCGACGCCGTAGGAGGCGGTGACGAGGAGGCAGACGACGAGGAGGGTGGCGGACTCCCGACCGACGAGACGGCGACGCTCGCCGCGGAACAGCCCCCACTCCCCGCTGAACCGCGCGACGAACGCGAGGGCCGCCACGCCGTTCAGGAGGGCGAGGACGAAGATGGTGGGGATGAGACCGAGTCGCGGGTAGAGGACGCGCGCGTAGACGACGGCGCCGAACAGGCCGCCGACGTAGTCCATCGCGAGGACGAGCGACAGTCCGCTCCGGCGCTCCGTCGTGCGTTCGACGTGCCAGAACACGCCCATGACGCGGACGACGCCCCCGTGAAGCAGATTCGTCGCGCGCGACGCCCACGCGGGGACGAGGGCGTCGGTGTCGCCCTCCTCGTCCTCGACCATCCGCGTCAGCAGGGGCAACTCGAACCCCGAGAGGAGGCCGACGACGACGACGGGCGACCGGGCGACGACCCAGAGGAGTTCCGACGCACCGCCTGCGGGATGCGGACGCTGTTGAGGGCGACGACGAGGAGGAAGCCCGCCGGCGCGAGGACGGCCAGGTACACCTCGGTCCGGAAGAGGTTCGACGGTCGGTCGCCCGACAGGTCGTCCGAGAGGGCGGCACCGACGCCGAGGCTGAAGAAGTAGAGGCCGACGGTGATGACGTACTGCGTGACCGTGCCGCCGTACATCACCGTCAGGAGTTCGGAGTAGACGAACTCGTACGCGAAGCTACAGAAGGAGACGACGAACGTCACCCCGAGGAGGGTGAGCGTCTTCGTCCGCGCTGTCACCTGCGACATGGTTCGAGGGCGGGGAGAGCGGTCATCGGTCGTGTGGGACGGGCGGTGGTCGTCACGGTGGCCGAGCGGTCAGACCCGCGGAGATACTTTCCACGTCTCCTCGATGTCGTACGCCTCGCTGCCGAACTGCTCGTCGACTCGGACGTCGAGAGAGGCCCACCCGAGTCGTGGTTCACGTTCTGCCCGTTCAGCTTCGTCCCCACGCGGTACCAGCCCTCTCGCGGCACGTCGAACCGCTCGACGCCGCCCGGGTCGGCGACCGTCTCGTCCCACGGCACCGGACCGGGGCCGGGCGGGTCGTCGGTGAACGCGGCGTTCGACCCGAGGTAGGCGAACCCGAGCGTTCCGGCGGCGGCGGCGTACCGCGTCACCTCGTCGCGGTGGTTCTCGTACCAGTCGTCGTCGTCGTCGTCGCCGTGGTAGTGCGCGTAGCCGTGGTGAGTTCGCGGGGCGCTACTGTACCCGCCCGTCCCGCGACCGGTTGCTCCACTGCCGCCGCCGCGGCCGCCGCCTTTCTGCGCGCTGGCGACGCCCACGGGACTGAGGGCGGCGAGGAGCGACGCCGGTGCGTCGAGCGACCCGGACGACCCGGATTCGAAGCGGGACATCACCCACGGGTCGTCGGCCACGTCGGCCACGAGCGTCTGGCTCTGGTCTCCCAAGGACACGTCGGAGATGGCGTTGGACCGTCTGGGCGGCGGCGTCGAGTCGCCGAGACAGCCGGCGACGGCGGCGACTGCGGCCGCGCCGGATGCCTGGAGGAGGCGGCGTCGTCTCATTTCGTCCCCGATAACGGAGTAGGGTGTTATATGTCTTGTTGACTGGCCGAACTCTCCGATTTTACTTCGTATCCGCCGGTGGGCGGAACGCGCTCGCCGTCGCTCGCACCGGTCGGACTGGCGGACGGTCCGGGCGACCCGTCAGCGGTCGGTTCGGCCCGCGAAGACGACTCCTCGCACCGACCGCACGCGGCCGATAGCGGACCACCCGCCGTGGACGGCGACGCGGACTCCGTAGCCGACGGCGACGAGGGCGAGGAACGACGCCACCGACCCGGCGAGGATAGCCGGCACCTCCGCGGGCGTCTGCGTGTACGCGACGGCCGCGGGCGTCCGCGGGTACAGCAGTGCTCGCCCGCGACTGCGACGCCCCCGAGTGCGGCGGCGGCGGCCAGCAGTCGCGCCCCAACCCACGTGAGTAGCGTCCGCTCGACTCTGAACGGCGCCGTAACGGCGCACGTCGCCCCGAACACCGTCGCCCCGAAGACGACGACGCCCGCGACGAGGTTCGACGGCGGAACGTCCGCGAGGGCGATACTGCTCAGTGCGACGGTCCACCACCCGAGTCCCAGTACGACTGTTCTCCCATCCCGGTGTCGCACGAGTTCCCACACCCGTGCGTCGTTCACTCCCATACGCACGAGAGAGACGTTTTAACCGACAATTAATATAGATTGCTACACGTTCACAGATACCAACACTTCAAGAATAGAGACAGAACAGAATATACGTTCTCGTTAATCAGATATTTTGCGGGTCCCCGAGCCTGACTATCTCGGATTCGCGAAATCGGCGGAGCTAAACCCCGGTCCGTACTCTGTCCGGCAGAGACCGATGCGCGAGGACGAACTGGCGACGGCGGTGGTCGAACACTTCGAGGCGGCGTTCGAGGACAGCGAGGTCCGACTCGAAGAACCGTACGACCACTACGGCAATCGGGGGTCGGTGGACGTCTACGTGCGCACGCGGACGCCCGGACGCGAGGACTACCTCGTCGAACTGAAAGCGGACCCGGCGGTCAGAATCGCCTCGGGGGCCAACGAGATTCTCCGGCAGTACCGCCGGATGGAGCGCTACTTCTACAAGGACGACGAGCACGAGATACGACGGAAACTCGCCCGCGACGGGCCGGGCGTTCACTTCCTCCTCCTCTTCGCGCCGACGGTGGCGTGCGTCGAACACGTCGGCGAACACAGACGACTGTACGAGTCGGTCACCGCCGAGACGAGCGTCGACGGCGTGCCGGCGGTCAGGAAAGTGGCGTTTCTGACGAACCTCCGTCGGGCCGACGAGGGAGAACTCGGCTTCCTGTCGGTGAACGGGGACGTGCCGTTCGACTCGGTGCTGTTTCACCAGGCTATACCCTCGGGGTCACGCCTGCAGGAGGCGGTTCGAGCGGCGGAACTCGAGGAGTGACTCCGACGCTCGCGTGACTGCACCGCCCGGTACGCGCTCTCACCAAACAGCCTAGTTACCACGTTTATACGGCTCCAGCCGTTCGATTGTCGATACGGAACGCGAGCGTTCGCGCTGTGTGCTACGGCACGATGTGGGCCCGACGCACCCTGTCGCACCGTAGTCGGAAACGCTACCGCCGACGCCGAACGCGGTGCCCACGGCGGATGCACACAGTCACGCGAGTTCCGGATCGACAACCATGAGCAACGGTGACACGACGACTGCGTCCCTGAACTCGATGTTCGAGACACTCGCGGACGCGACGCCGCGTCGCGTCCTCCTCGCACTGACCGACGACGCTCCGGTCACGGTTCGAACGCTGGCCCGACGCGTCGAACCGGACTCCCGAGTGAGTTCGACGCGGACGGTTCTCCGTCACCAGCACCTCCCGAAGTTGGAGCGACACGGATTCGTCTGGTGGGACCGCGCGGACGGCACCGTCGGACGGGGGTCCAGATGGAGCGACGTTCGTTCTATCCTCGACGCCATCGAGTACCCCGCCGAGCGGACCGTTCCAGCGTAGGCCGTCACCGTCTCGGCCGCCGTCCTGCCCGCGCGTGGTGTCGACCGCTCCGTCCGGCCGACCGTCGGGCCGTCACTCCTCCTCGCGCGCGGCGAGGATGGCCGTCACCACCTCGTCGGGGTGGTCGGCGGCGACGCGGACGAGAGCGTCGTGGAACTCCCGTCCGGTCAGGTCGCGCACCTCGTGGTCGCGACGGAGCAGCGACTCGACTTCGAACTCGGCGTCGTCCATCACCGACAGCGTCTCCGGCCGGACGTAGACGCTCTTCGCCGACGTGTCCTCGAACTCGAACGCCGGACTGCCCGACGACGCGGCGTCGTCGAGCGCATCCGCCTCGTCCGTCACCCCTGCGTCGTCGCTCGTCTCCGCCGACGCCGACTCTCCCGACTCCCCGACGGGCGCTTCGGGTTCCTCTTCCTCGACTACGTCGCCGAGACCCGAAAAGCGGTTCTCGTCAGGCATCGGTGCCTCCGTTCTCGACGACCCGAGCCAGTTCGTCGAGTCGGTCGAGCATGTCGCTGCTCGGGTCGTACTCGCGGAGCGTCTCGCCGTCGCGCCACGCGCGACTGAACGCGATGCGGTGGCGGAGTCCCGGTCCGGGCGACTCGCCGAACCGGTCCGACCGGCCGAACGAGGGGAGATACTGCTCGAACGGCGAGGCCTCCAGGTCGTCGATGATGCGTCGCTCCTCGTTGTTCCCGCTCAGGTCGTTCGGTACGATGGCGAGGATGTCGAGGTCGACCTCCTTCCGGATGGGCCGAATCTGCTGTTCGACCATTCGTTCGAAGCCGCTGACGCTCGGTTCGCTCATGAGGAGCGGCACGATGACGTTCCCCGCGCCGATGAGCGACGCGTCCGAGAGCGGACCGAGACTCGGCGGGGAGTCGATGACGATGTAGTCGTACTCCTCGCCGAGGAGGGGTTCGACGATGCGACGCCGGACCCACAGCACGCCGAAGGTGGAGTTTCGGATGCGGTCCTCGATGTCGTCGAGGTCGACGTGCGCGGGGAGGAGGTCGAACGCGCCCCGGTCGTGGAGTGTCTCTTCCACGTCCACCGGGTCGTCGTCGGTCAACAGGTCGCCGACGTGCGGTCCCTCGGCGGTGTAGAGGTCTTTCCGACCGACGCCCTCCGTCGCGTTCCCCTGCTGGTCGAGGTCGACGAGGAGGACGTCGTTCCCTCGCGCGGCGAGTGCGTCCGCGAGGTTGATAGCGAGGGTGGTCTTCCCGACGCCGCCCTTCTGCAAAGAGACGCTCACGGCGCGCGCCATCTATCGACCCTCCGCTTCGGACTGTGTTCGATTCGCGTACATGGTGAGATGTGTGGAATGTGTGGAATTTGTAGGCGGTGTCAATCCGGTTCGGTTCGGTCTTTCCTTCTGCGGCATCCCATATAACACCTCGTCAGACATTCGGAGATTCTCAAAACTTTCACAATTTCTAAAATGTTTGGAGTATCCGACAGCGCAAAAATCCATAAGCGCCCCCTAAATTTCCAAATTATAGCACAATTTTCACAATTTCTAGAAGCAAATTGGTAGTACCACACTTTCTAAAATTCTCGCAATTCTCAAAAATTGTAGAGCTCGCAGACTGCTCGAACTGTCTCCGCTGAGATGTCTCAGAATTCTACAAATTCTACAATTTTTAAAATCTCTACGCGAGGTGGGCACTGTTCACTTGGCGGACTGTTTGAGCGCTGTGCACTGCGAGTT
Organism: Halogeometricum sp. CBA1124; assembly: GCF_009741955.1. Lineage (NCBI taxonomy): Archaea > Methanobacteriati > Methanobacteriota > Halobacteria > Halobacteriales > Haloferacaceae > Halogeometricum > Halogeometricum sp. CBA1124. The sequence continues at coordinate 22,554 of NZ_WPCD01000032.1, forward strand.
GAGAGCGAAAATTCCACACTGCTCACAATTTTTCAGACTTCGGCTCCCGTCCGAACGGTCTCGCCTGTTCGCGATGTTCACAATTTCTAAGCCGGGTACGCAGTCTGCAATGTCCAAGTGAGGGAGCGGTTCCGCATGGCGGGAGAGGCGTAGATATATAAGCTGACGAGATAGTTGGCCGGTAAACGGTTCTCCGCGACCGAATCGACCGCCCTCCACCATGTCCGACGACCGAACGACGCTCGACACAGGCGACGGCCCCAGCATCGGCAGAGTCGTCCTCGCGTGCTGTTGCGTCGTCGCGGTGGTGTTGTCCGCCGCACTCGTCGCCCCGCTTTCCACTGCCGTCGGCGACGCGCCCGCGAAGTCGCTGCTCGTGTTCGACTCGGACGCCGGGTCGGGTTCGGGTTCTGCCGGCGGCCTCGGAGCGTTGAACCCCCGGTCGAACACTACTGTCGGCGGCGACGTCACCGACGACTCGAACCCCTACCGCTCCCTCGACAGCGGGGTTCACTTCACCGTCCGAAGTCCGGACTCGGCGTACTGGCGCACCGGGTCGTACGCGACGTACACCGGCACCGGATGGAAACGCGCCGCCGCCTCGCGGCCGTACGACGGCGACGTCTCACCCGACGCGCGGGGCGCGCGGATGACCTACCGCGTCTCGCTCGAACGTCCGCCACGGCGCTTCCGACCGCGTGGCGACCGAACACCGTCGCTCTCGACGGGACGGACCTCGCCGTCTCCGAGGGACGAGCGATAGCCGCGCCGTCGGGCCTCGACGCGGGGACGACGTACACCGCCGAGAGCACGCGGCCGCCGCGGGAGGCGAGCGTGCTCCGGACCGCCGGAACCGACTATCCGGCGTCCGTCGAGTCACGCTACACGACGCTTCCGGACGGTCTCTCGCCGCGCGTCGCCGGCCTCACCGACGAGGTGACGGCGAACGCGACGACGCCCTACGAGAGAGCCGTCGCCGTCGAGCGGTATCTGGAGTCCAACAGGGGCTACTCGCTGTCGGCGTCGCACGACGGCGACGACCCCGTCGAGTCGTTCCTGTTCGAGATGGACCGGGGGTACTGCGAGTACTTCGCCGCCTCGATGGCCGTGATGCTGCGCACGCAGGACGTGCCGGCCCGCTACGTCGTCGGCTACTCCGCCGGCGAACGGACCGGCGAGAACACCTACACCGTCCGGAACATGAACGCTCACGCGTGGGTCGAGGTGTACTTCCCCGACGTGGGCTGGGTCCGGTTCGACCCCACGCCCGCCGCGGAACGCCTCGACGCCGAACGAGACGCGTACGAGCGACAGGAAGGGGGAACGTACCGAACGCCCGAGGCGCCCACCGGGACGCCGGAACCCACCCCCGAGGCGGCCGCGGGAACGACGACGGCCGCCGGCACTGCGACGCCCACGCAGACGGCAACCGCCACGCCCTCAGACGGTGATTCGTCGGCCGACGCTCCGGTGCCGACTCGGCCACAGGAACGCCCGACGAGTCGTTCGACGGGTCGTCGATCGCGCTCAACCGGACGCCGGTCCCCGGCGCAGACGTGACCGTGACCGTCACTCGCGGCGACGCGCCCGTCTCGGGCCGGACGGTCCTGTTCAACGGCGACCCGGTCGGCGTGACCGACGACGACGGACGCGTGGTCGCGACGGTACCGTACGCGGCGGAACTCACAGTCTCGCTCGCGACAGACGCCGACGCCGCCAACGTCGCAGTCGAGGCGGACGGCGTCGGAACCGCCCCGCGGGAGACGGACCGGTCGTTCTCGGTGCGGGGTCCGACGCTCTCGGTTGCGTCGTCGAACGACTCCGTCTCGTATCCGCTGGAGACGAACGTCTCGCTGTCGTTCGTCGGGAGCGAAGTGACCGGGAGCGACCTCCTCGTGGTCGCCACCGTCGGCGACGTGCCGGTCCGCGACGCCCGAGTCAGCGTCGACGGCGACGCCGTCGGTCGGACCGACGCGACCGGGCGCACCGCGTTCACCCTCCCCGACGACCCCGGAAACGTCACCGTCACGGTCTCTCGCGGCGCTGTCGACGGCAGCGAGACGCTCGCGCTCGACGCCCTCACGCTCCGACTGGACCGTCCGCTGTTGCCGCTCCCGTACGCGACGACGACGGTCCGGACGACGCTCGGAAACGAGAGCGCGGGCGGCGTCCCCGTCTCGCTGAACGGCGACCGCGTAGCGACGACTGGACCCAACGGCACCGCGACGCTGACGCTCCCGCCCGCCTCGTCGGCCCGCGTCGTCGCCGCGCGGTACGGCCAGACGACGGCCGGAACCGTCTCGGGGATGCTCCTGACGCCGGCGTCCTCCTCGCGACAGTCGTCGTCGGCCTCGGCGCCGTCGTCGGCACCGCCTATCGCCGCGGCACCTCGCCGCTGTCCTACCTGGCGAGAGGTCTCGCTCGCGCGTCCGTCCTCCTCGATACGCTCCTCGCCGTCGTCGTCTCCGGCGCGGGACTCGCGGACGCTCTCCTCTCCGGCGCTCGGACGCTCCGCCGCAGGCTCCGAACCGTCGGCCGCGGCGTTCTGGACCGGACGATTGCCCTCTCGGCCCTGCCCGAACTCGCCGTCGCGTGGGCCGCAGACCGGGTCGCTCGCCTCCGAGGCCGGGGTGAGGCGGTCGGGTCGCGCGTCGCCAGACGGGCGGGGGTCGCGGACGACCACCCCGACCCCGAAGCGCGAACCATCCGCGACTGCTGGGACGAGTTCCGCGGCCACGTCACCGTCCCGAAGCAGGCGTCGCGGACGCCGGGTGAAATCGCCGCCCACGCCGTCGAGTCCGACGGCTTACCCGCGGACCCGGTGTACGCCGTTCGGGACGTGTTCCGCGACGTGGAGTACGGCGGCCGCGCGCCGACCGACCGGTCCGAACGGATGGCGCGCGCGACGGCCGAGATTCGCGCGGCGGTGGACGCGAGGGACGGCACCGACGGCGACCCGACCGAGGAGGGTGACACTGACACGACGGCGGGTGGCGAGACTGACGCGACCGAGGGCGGCAGGAGCGACACACAGGGCGTCGACCCAGACGGCGCGGACACGCCGGAGGGAGACGAATGAGACCGCTCCGAACTGCCGCGGGCGCGGCGGACTCGCCGCCGTCGCCGGCACCGCCGCAGTCGCCTTCGGCGTCGTCCCATCCGAGTGGGTGGCTCCGCTCGCGACGGTCGGCGAGTCGGTCGACGGCGGCCGGTTTCTCCTCCTGTTCGCGGTGACACTCCTCCTCGCGGGCCTCTGGTTCGCCCGGCACCGCGACTCATCAACCGATGACCGCTATACACAGCTCAGAGAGAGGCCGCCGGAGGGCGTCGCCGCCCCGGCGTCGATTCGGGTCGGCAGCGAGTTCGACCAACTCGTCGGTGAGGCAGTCGTCTCCGACGACGACGGCGCGATGCGGCCCGTCGCCGCCCGACTCAGGGAGACGGCGACCGGACTGTGCGTCGACGCGACGGAGGCTGACCGGCAGACGGCGCGGCGGCGAATCGAAGACGGCGCGTGGACGGACGACGCCCTCGCGGCGGCGTTCCTCGCCGCCGACGGGCGGATGCCGTTCCGCGCTCGGATTCGGGCGTGGCTGGACCCCGCGCGGGAGCGTCGACGGCGCGTGGACGCGACGCTCGACGCGTTGTTCGAACTCCGCGAGGGCGTCGTCCCCGAGACGGCGACCGATTGCGCCCCGGGGTCGGCGGCCGCGGTCGACGCCGACGGACCGTCCGGCGACTCCGACACGTCGTCCGACGAGGCCGACGACCCCGGCGCGGAA
>NZ_WPCD01000078.1:0-14443 GCF_009741955.1 Halogeometricum sp. CBA1124
CGCCGTCCTCGCCGCCGTCCGCGCCGTCGCGCACCACCTCGATTCGACTCTCGACGAGGCCGCGGTCCGGTCGTTCGGCCTCCTTCGACAGCACTTCGAGGCGGAGCGACAGCGTGTCGCCGGGACGGACCGGGCGTCGCCAGCGCAGTTCGTCGACGCCTTTCGCGCCGAGCGACGCCGTCTCCGAGAGGAACTCGTCGACGAGCATCCGCATCATCATCGCCGTGGTGTGCCAGCCGCTGGCGATGAGGCCACCGTACATCGACTCCTCGCGCGCCGGTCCGGGTCGGTGTGGAACACTGCGGGTCGTACTGCTCGGCGAACGTCAGAACCTCCTCCTCGGTCACGTCGTACCGGCCGAACGCCTCGACCGAACCCACGGTGAAGTCCTCGAAGAACCTCGTCATACGACGCGAGTCGGGTCGTCGGACAATGAGACTGTGGGTCCCGGAGACGCGTTCGGGACGCGGACGAATCGTTTTGCCGCTGGCCGGCGTAGGTCGGGCCGATGTCCGCGCCCCAGCGGTCGCTCGGAACTCGCCTCCTGATGGCGTTCGTGGGCGTCGTCGTCTTCGCCTTCTACGCCCTCCTCGCGTACGGGAGTTACGTCGCGCTCTCGCTCCTGTGGCGACTGCGGTTCGACCCGGTGACGACGCTTCTACTCGTCGTCGGTCTCACGCTCGCGTTCGGCTATCTGGGGCTCCGCGTCGGCACCGCGCAACTGTACTCCCAACTCGACGCGCGCGAACTCCCGCGAGCGCGAGTGCCCGGCGCGTACCGGATACTGGACCGACTCGTCGAACGGATGGACCTCGACGCGGCCCCGCGACTGATGGTCGTCTCGCTGCCGACGCCGAACGCCTTCGCCCTCGACACGACGGGACGCGACACCGTCGTCGTGGACGCGGCGCTGTTCCGACTCCTCGACCGCGATGAGTTCGAGAGCCTGCTGGCGCACGAACTCGCACACCTCGAACGCAGGGACAGCCTCGTCCAGACGCTGGCGTTCAGCGTGCTCCAGACCGTCGTGAGCCTCGTCTACTTCGCCGTCGCACCCGTCGTCTTCCTCGTCACGGGACTGGCGCTCTCGACGGCGTGGGTCCGCGGCGACCCCGCCTCGTGGCCCCGGACGGTTCCCGGCCGCATCCGCACGCGCCTCGACGCGCCGCGTCGTTCGTGATGGGACTCGTGATGCTTCTGTCGCGCGCACACTCGCGCAGGCGGGAGTACGCGGCCGACGCGCGGGCGGCCGAGGTGACGGGGCGACCGCTCGCTCTCGCGCGCGCCCTCGAGAAGATAGAGCGGGCGTCGACGACCGAGTTCGAGGTGTTCTCGCCGCTGTGGATTCACGGCGAAGTCCCCTCCGAGGAGGAACGCCGCGCCCGCGAACTGTTCTCGACGCACCCGCGGACCGAGGAACGCATCGAGCGACTCCGACGCGGGGCGGCGGAGACGGGGCGCGCCTCTCCTGACGGTCCGACCGGAACGCCCGTCCGGAGGGGCGTCGGAGACTGGGCAGATTCCATACAGTTATATCTGGTGGCAGAACGCACTACGATTCGAGTCCGAGATGAGCACGATACCGGGCGAGATTCGCGTCCTCCACGTGGACGACGACGACGCCTTCGCCGAGTTGGTCGCCACGTACCTCGAACGCGAGGACGACCGCATCGACGTGGTCACCACCACGGCCGTCGCCGACGCAGTCGCGGCACTCGACGACGACGTCGACTGCGTCCTCGCCGACTACGACATGCCCGACCGCACCGGTATCGAGTTTCTCGAAGTCGTCCAGGAGCGGTACCCCGACCTGCCGTTCGTCCTGTTCACCGGCAAGGGGTCCGAGGAGATAGCGAGCGAGGCCATCTCCGCGGGCGTCACCGACTACCTGCAGAAGGGAACCGGGACGGAGCAGTACACGCTCTTGGCGAACCGCATCGTCAACGCCGTCGAGAGCTACCGGTCGCGGCGCGTGCTCGAAGAGCGCAAGCGACGGCTGGAGACGCTCATCGACAACCTCCCCGGGTTCGTCTACCGGTGCGAGAACGACCCCGGGTGGCCGATGGAGTACGTCGAGGGCGACTGCGAGCAACTCACGGGGTACACCGCCGCCGAGTTGGAGTCCGACGACTCGCTGTGGGGCGAGGAGGTACTCCACCCCGACGACAGGGACCACGCGTGGGACGTGGTCCAGTCGGCGCTGGCGGACGACGGCCAGTTCGAGTTGACCTACCGAATCGTCACCCAGGCAGGCAACATCGAGTGGATGTGGGAACGCGGGCAGGCCATCTACGAGGGGGACGAACTCGTCGCGCTGGAGGGGTTCGTCACCAGCATCACCGACCAGAAGGAGCACCAGCGAGAACTCGAACGGAAGAACCGACGGCTGGACGAGTTCGCCACCATCGTCTCCCACGACCTTCGAAACCCGCTCGCCGTCGCGAGCGGCCACACCGAAATCGCCCGCGAGGAGTGCGACAGCGACCACCTCGACGCCGTCGCCGACGCCCACGACCGGATGCGACGGCTCATCGAGGGGCTGTTGGACCTCGCCCGCGACGGCGAGACGACCGTCGAACCGGTCGCACTCGCCTCCGCCGCAGAGTACTGCCGACAGAACGTCGCGGCGTCGGCGAACTCGTCGTCGAAACCGACCGCGTCGTTCGCGCCGACCGGAGCCGACTCCGCCAACTGTTCGAGAACCTGTTTCGGAACTCGGTCGAGCACGGCGCTCGACGTGCCTCCGGTCGCTCCGCTCCCGGAGACAGCGTGGAGCACGGCTCCACGGGCAACCGGACGTCGTCCGGTGACAGCGTGGAACACGGCTCCACGAGCAGTCGCCCAGAGGCCGACGACACCGCAGGCGACTTCGACCCCCCGACCATCACCGTCGGGGACGTCGACGGCGGGTTCTTCGTCGCCGACGACGGCCGGGGAATCGACGCCGGCGCGGGGGACGTGTTCACGCCGGGCTACTCGACGAACCGGGGCGGGACGGGTCTCGGGTTGGCCATCGTCCGGCGAGTCGCGGAAGACCACGGGTGGGAGGTCACCCTGACCGACGGCGCGGACGGCGGGGCGCGGTTCGAGTTCACCGGCGTGGAGTTCGCCGACGGCGACGGTGACGGTGACTAGCTTCTTGCCGCGTCGGCGAGATGGCCCGACCGATGCCTCCACAGGAAGGTGACACGCACGTCGTCGAGCGCTCGTTCTCGCCGGAGACGGTTCGGCAGTTCGCCGACCTGTCCGGCGACGACCAACCCCGGCACACCGAACCCGACGCGGACGGGCGGTTGCTCGTCCACGGTCTGCTGACGGCCACGCTGCCGACCGAAGTCGGCGGCGAACTCGGCGTCCTCGGCCGGACGTCGAGTTCGAGTTCCACCGGCCGGTGTACACCGGACAGACCGTCCGCTGTGCGTGCGTGGTCGAAGCCGTCGAGGAGACGGACGACCGGTACGACCTCACGGTCGGCGTGACGTGCACGCGCGACGGCGACGTGGTGATGACCGGGTCGGTGACGGGTATCGTCGAGGGGTAGTCGTGCGGTAGTCGAACGGAAAGCGGGAAGGAGAACGAGAACGGAACCGAGAGCCTCAGGCGCGCTTCTGTATCTCTTCGCGGAGCACGCTGCTGACGACTTCGCCGTCGGCCTTCCCGCGCAGTGCGCCCATCGCCTCGCCCATCAGCGCGGAGAACGCGCCCATGCCCTGTTCGTCGACTTGGTCGGCGTTGCGTTCGACAACGTCGGTCACGGCGTCGCGCACCTCCGCCTCGGAGACGCCGGAGAGGCCGGCCGCCTCGACGGCTTCCTCGGCCGACAGCGACGGGTCCTCGGCGACGGCGGTCAGCACGTCGTTGACGCCCTCCTTCGCCAATTCGCCGTCCTCGACGAGGTGCATCAGGTCGAGGAGGTGGTCCTCCGAGAGGTTCTCGACGGCCACGTCGTCGCGGCGCAGTTCGGTCAGCGTCGACTCGAGCAGTCCGGCGGCGAACGTGGCGTCGATGCCCTCGTCGGTCGCCCGTTCGAAGAGCGGCATCCGGCGGCCGTAGGCGACCTGTTCGGCGAGGCCGGCGTCGAGACCGAACGCCGACTGGTAGCGCTCGACCTTCTCGGTGAGGAGTTCGGGCGTCTCCACGTCCGAGGGGTCGAGTTCGACGGGCGGCACGTCCGTCTCGGGGTACATCCGCGCCGCGCCCGGGAGGGGACGGAGGTAGCGCGTGGTGCCGTCCTCGTTCGCGCCGCGCGTCTCCTCGGGCACGCCCGCGAGGGCCGCCTCGGCGCGTTCCGCCACGGCGTCGATGGCGAGTTCGGCCGTCTCGGCGTCGGTGGCGACGATTGCGACGGCGTCCTCCACGTGCGAGTCCGTCCAGTCGCGGAGGGCGGCGACTTCCTCGTCGGTGACGCCGTAGGCGGGCAGTTCGTCGGTGTGGAAGATGCCGCCCGCGCCGTGTCGCTTGGCGTGGTCGGAGAACTCCGTCCCGAGGCGGCGGTCGGGCTGAATCTCCCGCCCGACGAGGCCGTCGAAGCCGAACAGGGGGACGGCCTGCACGACGCCGCCCGCCGAGAGGGCACCGCCGACGACGCCGCTGTCGGTGTCCTCGAACACGTCGGTCACGTCCCGCGTCTCGCCGACGGCGGCGTCTCTGGCTTCGAGTTCGTCACGGATTTCGAGCAGTTCGACCTGTCGGCCCACCTCGTTGCGGACGATGTCGTCGATGGCGTCCAGCGCCTGCACGCCCTTTATCTCCACGCGCGCGCCGTCGGCGATGGAGACGTTCACGTCCTGTCGGATGGTGCCGAGGCCGCGCTTGACCTTCCCCGTCGAGCGCAGGAGCATCCCGATGGTCTCGGCGGCCTCGCGCGCCTGTTCGGGCGAGGAGATGTCCGGTCGGGTGCCGATTTCGACGAGGGGGATGCCGAGTCGGTCCAGCGAGAAGGTGACGCCGCCGTCGCGTTCCTCGACGCGTTGGGCGGACTCCTCCTCCAGCATCAGGTCCTCGACGCCGACGGGACCGTCGCTGGTCTGAATCTCGCCGTTCTGGGCGACCAGCGAGGAGCGCTGGAACCCCGAGGTGTTCGACCCGTCGATGACGAGTTTGCGCATCACGTGCGCCTGGTCGACGGCGTCCATGTCGAGCAGGGAGGCGATCTGCATCACCACGTCGCGCGCCTCCTCGTCGAGTCGGTGCGGCGGTTCGTCGTCCTCTTCGACCAGACAGGTCGTGTCGTAGGCGAGATACTCGAACTCGCGTTCGACGCGGCTCTCCTCTAGGGCCGCCTCGTCGAGTTCGCCGAGTTCGCTCTTCGTCGGGTGCAGAAAGCGGACGAACGTCCGTTCGGCGTCTTCGGGCTCGCGAATGTCGGTCGGACAGCCGCAGAACAGCTTCGTCGCGGTGTCGAGTTGCTGGTGAATCTCCAGCCCCGCGACGAGTCCGAGGTCCTCGTAGTCGTACGCGCTCATTGGTTGCCCATGCGAGTCGGGGGAGTAAAAAGGATTCACAACGGCGGCCGTCCTCCTCACTCGGCAATCACCCGCGAGAGCCGACGACCACCGGGACGACGACGGGGGGACGCGATGACCGGGTCGCGCGTGCCCGCCCGGGTCGCGGCGTCCACCGCCCGCGGGGCGAAAATCTATCCCGCTCGTTCAGAGGCGACGCAGTCCCTCACCGATGCCGGTCGCTCGTTGCACTCGGGGCACTCGTAGTGCCAGCCGTCGTTCGTCGCTTTGCCCTCGGGGAACGTCTCGCCACAGCTTCGACATTCCAACAGGTCTCGGCCCCGGTCACGCTGGTACTGCAGGCTCGCCATAGTCGGAGATTCTACGGATTCAGGCATGAAAATACCGATTTTCTACGGAGTTCGTGACTGTTCCCCACGGACGCGTCGCCGTCTCTCGATTGTCGCCTAGCGATTCACGAAACAAACTATCGAGACGGCGTCGGCGTCGTCGCCGTCGCCGTGGAGCGTCCAGTCGTCGCGGACGGTCCGGTCGCCGTCGTCGACTCAGTCGTCGCCGAGGATGCCGCGGTGCGTCATCTTCTCGGGGTCCAGCACCTCGTCGGCCTCCTCCTCGGTGAGGTAGCCCTTCTCGAGGACGACTTCGCGGACGGTCTTGCCCTCTTTCAGCGCCGCCTTCGCCACCTCGCTGGCCTTGTCGTAGCCGATGGTGGGGTTCAGCGCCGTCGCCAGCGCCATCGAGCGCTCGACCTGTTCCTCGCAGACGTCCTCGTTGGCCTCCAGCTTTCGGACGAACTTCGTCCCGAACGTCTCGGCGGCGTTCGACAGCATCCCGGCCGATTCGAGGAAGTTGTGCGCGAGGACGGGCTTGTAGAGGTTGAGGTCGATCTGACCCTCGGCGGCGCCGGCGGAGACGGCGGCGTCGTTGCCGACGACCTGCTTGTGGACCTGATTGACCGCCTCGGCGACGACGGGGTTTATCTTCCCCGGCATGATGGAACTGCCCGGCTGGTTCTCGGGTTGCTCTATCTCGCCGAGCCCGTTGCGGGGGCCGGAGGCGAGGAGGCGCAGGTCGTTCGCTATCTTGTTCAGCGACCCCGCGACGGTGCGAAGCGCGCCGTGGGCTTCGCTCATCGCGTCGTGGGCGGCCTGCGCCTCGAAGTGGTCGTCGGCCTCGCGGAACTCGACGCCCGTCTCCTCGGAGATATACGCCGCGGCCTTCTCGGGGAACTCGGGGTGAGTGTTCAGGCCCGTCCCGACGGCGGTGCCGCCGAGGGCGAGTTCCGAGAGGTGCTCGCGCGTGTTGTCGAGGCGGGCGAGACCCTTCTCGACCTGCGTTCGGTAGCCGCCGAACTCCTGCCCGAGAGTGACGGGCGTCGCGTCCTGCAGGTGGGTCCGACCCGTCTTGACGACGCCGGCGAACTCGTCCTCTTTCGCTTCGAGCGCTTCCCGGAGCGTGTCGAGTGCGGGCAGGAGGTCCTTCTCGACGGCTTCGAGCGCCGAGACGTGCATCGCGGTCGGAATCACGTCGTTCGAGGACTGGCCGTAGTTGACGTGGTCGTTCGGGTGGACCACTCGGTCGCCGATATCCTCGCCCAGCAGTTCCGCGGCGCGGTTGGCGATGACCTCGTTGGCGTTCATGTTCGAGGAGGTGCCCGACCCCGTCTGGAACACGTCCACCGGGAACTGGTCGTCGTGGTCGCCGGCGATGACCTCGTCCGCCGCCTCGACGATGGCGTCGGCCTTCTCCTCCTCGACGAGTCCGAGTTCGCGGTTCGCCTGCGCGGCCCCCTTCTTCACCACGCCCAGCGCCCGGATGAACCGGCGACTGAACGTGATACCCGAGATGGGGAAGTTCTCCACGGCGCGCTGGGTCTGTGCCCCCCAGTACGCGTCTGCGGGCACCTGCATCTCACCGAGACTGTCCCGTTCGGTACGGAAGTCCTCGCTCATATCTCGGGCGACGGCGGCGGTCCGCGTAAAACCCGTTGGTCCGCCTCTCCCACGGCCGCACCAACGTATCGTGAACTATCTCCCCACACGTTTGCGGCCGTTCGCGAATAGTCCCTTAATATACCGCAGAGAGTAGTAAAATGAACGTCTCTGTGCCCGGATTTTGAATGTAACACAGATTACTAATTACTGGTGTAGTGCGGTGCCGTCTTCTAATCGCATACCATAATGTATCTTTATTATAGTTATTCACTCGAACCCGTGTAAACTATCTACAAAGATTTAAGTAAATCGTGTAGGATATTACACCCGCAACTGTCAGCGGTCAATTACCATGAAAGACGAAACTAATCAAGACGGTGTCTCTCGGCGGACGTATCTCCGCCTCAGCGGTCTCGCAAGCGCAGGAATGGCAGGGCTCGCGGGCTGTTCCGGCGGCGGGGGCGAGACGACGACGGGCGAGCAGACGGAGACGGAGGCCTCCGGCGGCAGCACGGGGACCGAGGAGACCGAGGCCGAGACGGAGACGAGCGGTGGCAGCGGGAACGCGCTCGAACTCGTCCACTGGTGGACGGCCGGTGGGGAGAAGGACGCGCTCGACGCGCTCCTCGAAGGGTTCAGCGAGGAGTACCCCGACGTCTCGATAAACAACAACCCGGCGCCGGGCGGCGCGGGGTCGGCGCTCGACACGGTCATCAAGAACCGCGTGCTCAACCAGAACCCCCCGAGCACGTTCCAAATCTGGCCGGGCAAGGCGCTCACGCAGTACGTCGAGGGCGACGTCCTCAACGACATCGGCGACTCCGTCTGGAGTCAGGAGATGCGCGACGCCTACCGACAGGGCGTCCAGAACCTCGCCCAGCCGGCCGGGAACTACGTCGCGGTGCCGCTCAACATCCACCGTCTCAACAACCTGTTCTACAACGCGGCGGTTCTCGAGGATGCGGGCGTCGACCCCGCGAGCATCTCGGATCCCGGTGCGCTCACCGACGCGCTCGAAACCGTCGCGAGCGAGACGGACGCGGTGCCGATGGCCCATCAGGTGCAGTCGCCGTGGTCGTCGGTTCAACTGTGGGAGACCATCTTCCTCGGCTACAACGGCGCCGACACGTACAACGCGGCCATCGTCGAGGGGAACATCGGCGACCACGAGGACGCGGTCAAGGAGTCCCTGCAGACGCTGAAGGACTACCACGAGTACTTCAACGGGGACGCGGGCTCGGTCACGTGGGACCAGGCGAACAGCAAGGTGGTCAACGGCAACGCGGCGTTCATCCACCAGGGCGACTGGGCGGCCGGCCAGTACAAGTCGGCATCCGACTTCGAGTACGACTCTGACTGGGGGATGACCGCGTTCCCGGGCACCGAGGGGATGTACTCCGTCGTCACGGACTCGTTCGTCTTCCCGAAGAACAACCCGTCGCCCGAGGCGACGCGGAAGTTCCTCAGCTACTGCGGCACCGTCGACGCCCAAGAGCGGTTCAACCCCGTCAAGGGGTCCATCCCGCCGCGGACCGACGTGCCGACGGACGCCTTCGGCCCGTTCCTCTCCTCGCAGATAGAGGAGTTCAAGAACTCCGACGCCCAGCCGCCGACCATCGCGCACGGGACGGCGGTCACGCCGGACGTCCACGGCAACATCGACGAAGCGTTCGCCAGCTTCAACGAGCAGTGGAACGTCGACGGGGCGTACAACGCCCTCGTGAACGCCTTCCCCACTGACGGGGTCTCACGCATGCTTCACTCCATCTTTCGACGACTCGTGAGCCTCGGGTGGGGCGACGAGGGCGACGACGAACTGCGCACGGACGGCGGCACCGCGACGGCGACGGCGTCCGCCTCGACTGGGCAGTCCAACCGGTCGTGGCGCGACAGCGAGTTCGTCCGGTCGCTCCCGTTCTGGCTCCCGCCGGCGCTGCTCATGGGACTGTTCGTCTACGGAGCCATCGGCTGGAACGCCGTCATCTCGCTGACCGAGTGGTCCGGGTTCGGCAGTCCGGACTACGGCGACCTGGACTTCTCGATGTACGCGCAGATGCTCGGCGACCCGACGTTCGTCGCCGCCGCGCGCAACACCGTCGTGTTGCTCGTGGTGTTCACGGTTGCGTCGCTCGTCGTCGGCCTCCTGTTGGCCATCCTCGTGGACCGCGGTATCCGGTTCGAGAACACGTTCCGAACCGTCTACCTCCTGCCGATGAGCCTCTCGTTCGTCGTGACGGCCATCTTCTGGGCGTGGATGTACAACCCCGAAATCGGCCTCATCAACGTCGTCCTCCGCGGGACGGGCCTCGGCTTCCTCGCGAACGACTGGATAAGCGACCCGCAGACCAAACTCGGCGCGGTCATCTTCGCGCTGATGTGGCAGTTCAGCGGCTACTGCATGGTCGTGTACCTCGCCGGCCTGCGCGCCATCCCCTCGGACCAGTTCGAGGCGGCGCGCATCGACGGCGCGTCCACGGTGCGGATGTACTGGCGCGTCGTCATCCCGCAACTGCGCGCCTCCACCATGAGCGCCGCCGTCGTGCTGATGGTGTTCGCGCTGAAGGCGTTCGACTTCCTGTTCGTCATGTTCGGCGACACGCCCGGCCCCTCGACGGACATCCTCGCGACGATGATGTTCCGCGAGGCGTTCAGCTCCTCGAACTGGGCGTACGGCGCCGCCATCGCCACGGTGCTGTTCCTCTTGGCGCTGGTGGTCATCGGTCCGTACCTCTACGTGCAGTACCAGCGGGGTGACCTATGAGCCTCGCCGACGACGTGCGTTCGAGCGCGCTCGGTCGGTACGCGCTGTACGCCGTCCTCCTCGCGATGGCGGCGTTCTACCTCGCACCGCTGGAGAGCGGCCTGATGACGTCCATCAAGACGCAGGACGCGTTCTTCCGGACGACGCCGTTCGTCCCGCCGTTCGGCGACGGCTTCACGCTCGACGCGTGGGCCGAGGCGTGGGCGCAGATGCAGGGGCCGCTATCGGACTTCTCCGGTGCGCTGTACAACAGCGCGTTCGTCGCCATCCCGGCGACGGTGCTGTCGGGGCTCATCGGATCCGTCGCGGCGTACGGACTCACGAACCTCGACTGGCGCGGGCAGGCGGGCGTGCTGATGCTGTTCGTCGCGGGGATGTTCGTCCCCTACCAGTCCGTGCTCGTCCCGCTGACGCGCTTTTGGACCATCGTCGGCCTGCAGAACTACCTCGCTGGCGTGCCGTTCCTCGCCCAGCGCGTCGGACTCATCGAACTAATCGTCACGCACACCGCGTACGGGATTCCCATCTGCACCATCCTGTTCCGGTCGTACTACGCGAGTTTCGACGACTCGATGCTGGAGGCGGCGCGCATCGACGGCGCGACGTTCTCGCGCATCTACCGCCGCATCGTCTTCCCCCTCTCGAAGCCGATGTTCGCGGTGGTGCTCATCTACCAGTTCACGCAGGTGTGGAACGACTTCCTGTTCGCCCTCGTGCTGGTGTCGTCGCCGACGAGCGAAGTCGCGACGATAGCGCTCAACAAACTCCAGGGGTCGATGGTGCAGCAGTACAACGTTCAGATGGCCGCCGCGTTCGTCGCGGCACTCCCGACGCTCCTCGTGTACGTGCTGTTCGGCGAACAGTTCGCCGAGGGCGTGGCAGGTGAAACATAATGGCAGAACTCACACTCGACAACGTCACGAAGGTATTCGACGACGACGGCTCGGAGATAGTCGCGGTAGACGACGTCTCGATAGACATCGCGGACGGGGAGTTCCTCGTCCTGGTCGGCCCGTCCGGGTGCGGCAAGTCGACGACGCTCCGGATGATAGCGGGCCTCGAAACCGTCTCCAGCGGGGACATCACGCTCGGCGGCGACGTTGTGACGGGACAACCGCCGCGCGAACGGGACATCGCGATGGTGTTCCAGTCGTACGCGCTGTACCCGCACATGACCGTCAAGCAGAACATGTCGTTCGGGCTGGAGGAGTCCACCGACATGGCCGACAGCGAGATATCCTCGCTCGTCGAGGACACCGCCGAGATGCTCGGTATCGCCGACTTGCTCGGCCGGAAGCCCGGCGAACTCTCCGGCGGACAACAGCAACGCGTCGCCCTCGGCCGCGCCATCGTGCGCGACCCGAAGGTGTTCCTGATGGACGAACCGCTCTCCAATCTGGACGCCAAACTCCGCTCGCAGATGCGCACGGAACTCCAGCGCCTGCAGGAGGAGTTGGGCGTCACCACCGTCTACGTCACGCACGACCAGACGGAGGCGATGACGATGGGCGACCGCATCGCCATCCTGAACGACGGCGTCCTCCAGCAGGTGGCGACGCCGCTCGAGGCGTACCACCAGCCCGAGAACCTGTTCGTCGCGGGGTTCATCGGCGAACCCTCGATGAACTTCTTCGAGATGGAGGTGCAGGGCGACCGGTTGACCGGCGACCGGTTCGATTACTCGCTGTCGCAGGAGACGCGCGAGGCTGTCGGCGACGCCACACACGTCACGCTCGGCATCCGCCCCGAAGACGTCGAAATCGTCGGCGAGAGCGCCGGCGACCACGACTTCGGCGCGGTGGTGGACGTGGTCGAACCGATGGGCAACGAGAACAACGTCTACCTGTCGTTCGAGACGGACGGCGACGCGACGTGGTAGCGACCATAGACGGGATGCGTAGCCTCGACGCCGGGCAACCGGTCGTCGCGCGCTTCCCCGAGTCGGCGATTCACCTGTTCGACACGCGGACCGGCGCGGCGCTGAAGAACCGGTCGCTCGACGAACTCGAGGAGACCGAACCGCAGTTGTAGCGGGGCGGCCGGCCCGCAGTCGTAGCGGGGCGGCCGAACGTCCGGTTTCGCTCCGCGACCGAACTACTCGCCGGCGGCCTCGTACGCCTCCGGCGTGTAGGTCTTCAGTTCCATCGCGTGGATGTCCGTCGTCATCGACTCGCCGAGCGCGTCGTACACCATCTGGTGCTGCTGGACGAGGCTCTTCCCCTCGAGGCGGGGGAGACGACGACGGCGGCGAAGTGCGCGTCCTCGTGGTCCTCGTCGGGCACGCGCGGTAGCGTCACCGACGCCTCCGCGCCCTCGATTCCGTCCTCGATGAGGCGTTCGACTTCAGAAGTCTCCATACCCGTCGGTGGGTCGGCGTCGGATAAAAGGCTCCGGGACGACGGCGTCCGGGGGGGACCGCCTCGGCGGCGCGACCCGTCGAGGACCGACCCCGAGCGTCACCGACGCCCCGTGAGGTGCCCCAGCCGGACGACGGCGACTCTTGTCTGGTATTCACATTACTCCAATTTTCCGACGGGATGCTCTATATTCTATATCGTTTCGCGTTCAGAAAACCACAGTTGATAATTAGCTGCGCAGATATATGAGTACCATCTCCTTACCTGTAGTCATACTCAATGTACGACCTCCAAACGTCGGTAATCGACCGAACGACCGAGAGTCTCACGCGGACACTCGGCGCACTGTTCCTCGGCGTGACGCTGTTCGTCGGGGGGGTTCAGCGTCTACACCTATCTCAGCCTCGCGGCGGAGATTGAGCGACACGCCTCCGAGGAGGCCGCGCGAAGCATCGAGACGGCGCTACTGATAGACCTCGGCGTCCTCTCGGGGGGCGTCCTGGTCGGACTCGTCGGCATCGCCTCTTCTTCGGCCGTCACGTCGTCAGACCGCTGGAGTCGCTCGAACGCCGCGTCGGGCGCATCCGGGCGGGTGACCTCGACGAACGCGCCGACCTCGGCCGCGACGACGAACTCGGCACCGTCGCCGACTGCATCGACGGCGTCCGCCGGGACCTCAGAGACCAACGCGACGACGCGGAGGCCCACCTCGCGTCGATGCGAGCAGGGGCCGACGGCGACCTGACGGTGCGGATGGACACCGACTGCAGCAGTCGGGACATGCGCCGCATCGCCGAGTCGTTCAACGGGATGATGGGCGAGTTGGAGACGACGGTGCTGGCCGTCAGCGGCTTCACCACCGAGGTGGCTGCCCAGAGCGAGGAGGTGGCGTCGAGTGCGACGGAGGTGAACCACGCCAGTCAGGAAGTCGCCGAGTCCGTCGAACAGATCTCGGCCGGCGCGCGCGACCAGTCCGACAGCGTCGGCACACTCTCCGACGAGGTGGAGACGCTGTCGGCCGCCATCGAACAGGTCGCCGCCGAGTCCGACGAGGTTTCCGACCAGGCCGACGAGGCGTCGAACAGGAGCGAACGCGGACAGCGGTACGCCGAAGACGCACTCGACGGTATCGAGGACATCGAGCGACAGACCAGAGAGACAGTGGAGTCGGTGGAGACGCTGGACGAGAAACTGGTCGAAGTGGGCGAGATAACCGACCGCATCTCAGCCATCGCAGAACAGACGAACATCCTCGCGCTGAACGCGAACATCGAGGCCGCCCGCGCGGGCGAGGCCGGCGAGGGGTTCGCCGTCGTCTCCAACGAGGTCAAGTCCCTCGCGGAGGAGACCCAGCAGTTCGCCGGCAACATCTCGGAACTCGTCGAGGACGTCCGCGAGCAACGCGAGGAGGTGACCGACGGTATCGAACGGATGCGCTCGTCGGTCGACGACGGCTCCGACGCCGTTTCGAGCGCGCTCAGAACGCTAGACGACATCGACAAGGCGGTCTCGGAGACGAACGACAGCGTCGCCGAGATATCGACCGTCACCTCCGAACAGGCGTCGGCGGCCCAGGCGGTCCAGTCGATGACCGACGAGGTTGCCAGCGTCGTCGAGGAGACGACCAGCGAGGCCGAGAACGTCTCCGCCGCCGCCGAGGAGCAGGCCGCGTCGCTCGGCGAGGTGACCGACAGCGCGACCCGCCTCGCCCAGCAGGTGGACGCACTGCAGGAACACCTCTCGGAGTTCGACGTGGACCGCTCGGACGGCACCACCGAGGCGATGGACGACGTCCTCGACGACGACTCAGTCGCCGACGGTGCCACAGACGCCGGGGACGGGGAACGCGTCACCGCGGTCGCGCCGGACGCCACGAGGTAGCAGTGCACACGCCGCCGGGCGGTTTCGAGAATCAATTCTGATACT